>DASQVL010000186.1:0-6507 GCA_035640795.1 Crenalkalicoccus sp.
GCGACACGGCCGGGCGCCGGCCCACCATGCGGCGCCGCGGCGGGCGGCCGGCAGACGCCACCGCCTGGCCCCGCCGCGCGACCGGAGGCCGCGCATGCCGTCGAACCCGCTCGAACAGGGCATCTCCTGGCTGATCCGGCAGGAGGCCTTCGCGCAGGCCGTGCAGGCCATCCCCGGCGGGCCCGCCATCGCCAACCGCTTCATCATCAAGCGCCTGGTCCGCGCGGCGCCGCCGCGGCCGATGCCCTTCTCGCTGTGGACGCCGCAGTGCGACCAGCAGGACCCGTCCTGCTATGTCAGCTGGACCGGGCTGTTCGACCGCCGCTACACCGCCCGCCACCTGCCGCCGGATGAGGCCGGTGGGCGCCGCCAGCCGGCCTGGGAGGCGCTGCAGCCGCTCTTCCTGCGCCAGGGCTTCCGGCCCTCGGTCCGCAGCTCGGCGCTGTTCGCCTTCTTCGCGCAGTGGTTCACCGAGGCTTTCCTGCGCACCTCGCCGCGCGACCCGCGGCGGACCACCTCCAACCACGAGATCGACCTCGCGCAGATCTACGGCCTGACCGCGGAGGTGACGGCGGCGCTGCGGGAGCCAGGCAGCGGCCGGCTCCGCACCCGACGGCTGGGCCGGCGTCTGGGGGAGGCGGAGTTCCCGGCGCGGCTGTTCGGCGATGACGGCGCGCTGCAGCCGGGCCTCGCCGGCCTGCCCTACCTGCCCGACGATCCCGCCACGGTGGACCTCACCCCGCTCGGCCGCGGCCACCCTCTGCCGCCGCCGAAGGGCGAGATGCGCACAGTCGACGTGCTGCTTCGCCGGCTGCGCCTGCCGGAGCCGGACGCGCGGGCGCGCTGGCAGCGCCTGCACGCGACCGGCCTCGAGACCGGCAACGCGACGCTGCTGCACGCCGCGATCAACACCATCCTGATCCGCCAGCACAACCGCGCCTGCGACATGCTGCGGCAGGACAATCCGGGCTGGGACCAGGACCGGGTGTTCGAGACGGCGCGCGCCACCACCCTCGTCGCGCTGCTGCGCCTGGCGGTGAACGAGTACATCAACCACATCGCCGGCCTGCCCTTCCGGCTCAGCCTGGACCGCAGCTTCGCGGAGCGGCAGGGCTGGTACCGCACCAACCGCATCTCGGTGGAGTTCAACCTGCTCTACCGCTGGCATTCGGCGGTCCCGGACCCGCTCGTCATCGGCGACCGCCGGCTCCACTGGCAGGAATACGGGATGAATCCGGCGCTGATGGAGGAGCTGGGGCCGGAGCGCATCATCGCCGCGGCCTCCCGCCAGCGCGCCGGGCAGATCGGGCTGCGCAACACGCCGGAATTCCTGCTCGGCGTGGACCAGGCGAGCATCGCCTTCGGGCGCGCCACGCGGGTGCAGCCCTACAACGCCTATCGGCGGCATTTCGGGCTCGACCCCTATCGCAGCTTCGCGGAGCTGACCGGGGACCCCGACCTCGCGGCGCAGCTCGAGGCGCTGTACGGCCAGGTGGACGACGTCGAGCTGGTGGTCGGGCTGCTCGCCGAGAAGCCCTACCCGCCGGCGCTGTTCGGCCAGCTGATGCTGGTGATGGTGGGCTCGGACGCCTTCACGCACATCCTGACCAACCCGCTGCTCGCCGGCCGCGTCTATGAGGCCTGTTTCTCCGAGGCGAGCCAGAGGCTGATCGAGGGCGTCACCTCCCTGCAGGGCCTGGTTGAGGCGAATGCGCAGGGCGTGCCGCGCGACGAGGTGCTGGCGAGCTTCACGGCGGCGGATTGACTGCGCGTTCTGGAAGGGTGACCCGGCTGGTCTGACGGGCTGACCGCGGCCATTCTGGTGGCGTTGCACGAAGTTTCCTGCCTTCAGGCCGTCATGTGGACGTCTGCGGCTCGCGCGCTGATTGGCGCCTGTCCAACAATGACGAGGCGCGGCCCGAGACCTCCGAGGCGATGGTCACCCCCTGGCGATGATCCGCCCCATGCTCTACCGCCTCGTCCACCCGAACCGCAGGCAATCTAGCCGCGCCCTGACTTCCGAAAACGGGCAGTGAGCGGGCGGCTCAGGATGGACGGGGTTAGCGCCGGCGACGTTGCGCGGCGGGGAGGTAAAGCTCATTCCAGGCATTTCGATTGCCCTCGTGAGAACGGACAGGCAGCTTTCCTTGGCAGCTTTCCTTGGGCGGTGATAAGCTATGGTTGTAAGCGACAGCGCCGCCGACGGAGCTTCTGCAGAATCGGCAGGCGCGTCGCGATAGGCGAGGAAATCGCCATGGGCGCCGTATCCGGCAGCACCTCTCTCGGAGAAGGAATACTGGCCTTCCCCATGTCCGAGCAGCGACACCAGGTTCAGCCCCGTACTCGGCGTCATGGCTCCTGGTCCGGCTTGAGAGGAGTAGGGCAATATGTTCACCGAGGAACCGTCCTATACCTTCACCACCATCGACGTGCCCGGTGCCACTTCCGAACCCCAGCTATGGGGTATCAACGACCGAGGTGACATCGTCGGCAGCTACTTCGGCGGCGGGAGCCTAGGTGAACACGGGTTCCTTCTCGACCGCGAGGGCCATGTCACCACGATCGACGTGCCGGGCGCGAGTTTGACGGAGGCAAAGGGCGTCAATAATAGAGGTGACATCGTCGGCAGCTATTTGGTCGAGACAGACGGCCAAGTGTCTACCCACGGTTTCCTCTATCATCATGGCCAAATCACAACGCTCGACGTACCTGGTGCGCGTGAGACCGAACTTAATGGGATCAACGACTTCGGTCAGATCGTTGGTTTCAGCCCTAACGTGGGGGACGGTGAACCGCTGCTGAGCGGTGGCTTCCTGTACGATCACGGCCAGTTCACCAGCATTACCGCGCCGGGTCCCATTTCTTTCACGGTGCCGCATGGTATTAACGATTTAGGGGAGATCGTCGGCAGCGTCGGGGGACACGGGTTCATCGACAAGCATGGTGAGTTCACGACCATCGATTTCCCGGGCGCTACATTCGGTACCGAGGCGTTTGGGATCAACAATCTGGGTCAGGTCGTCGGGGAAGCGCTTATCGAGCGCGGCGTCATCGAGGGCTTCCTGTATGATCACGGCCAGTTCACAACCATTAACTATCCCAACCCTATGGGGCCGCCAGAGACCATCCTGAGGGGCATCAACGATTTCGGTGAGATCGTCGGTAACTCGATCACGTTCTCAGCCCGTGCAGCATTCCTTGCAACCCCGAACTTGGATGACGTGATCACGTCCGCACTTGAGCGTGGTGCAGGAGCTATCGAGGACGTGCTGGATGCTCTCGCTGACCACTTCCTCGGAGCGCAAAACCAAAGCGTCTGATACCCGGCTCAGGAAGTCCTGACCGAGGGTCAGGACTTCCTCAAACCAGTATCAGCGCGGCCGCCACTGCTCCGCCCAGAGCGAGGTCGGGTTGAGATGGCCGGTCGGCCGCACGCCCTCCAGCCAGGCCGGCCAGATATGCGGCTCCGTCCGGTACCAGAGCGGCAGCTCCGGCAGGTCCTCGGCATAGATCGCCTGCAGCCGCGCCCAGAGCGCACGGCGCCGCTCCACATCGAGCTCGACCGGGATCGCCTCCAGCAGCCGGTCCATCTCCGGGTTCGCGTAGCCGCCGAAATTCTGGCCGGACCAGTTGGTCTCGGCGCGCGGGATCTCGGCGGAATCCAGCGTGGTGCGCGGCACGCTCTCCGGCGCGCTGATCCAGGCGAAGAGCGCGAGGCCCTGGAAGCGGCGTTTCGAGAGCGTCTCGCCGAACAGCACGCGCGGCGTCTCGTTGCGGATGGTCACCTCGATGCCGAGCTGGCGCCACATGCCCTGCAGCACCTGCTGCACCTGCTCCCGCGAACGGTTGCCGGCGGTGGTCGTCAGCTCGAGCGCGAGGCGATCGCCGGCGGCGTTGCGGCGAATGCCGTCCGCGCCGCGGCGCCAGCCCGCTTCCTCGAGCAGCGCGGCGGCGGCCGCGGGATCGTAGGGGTAGTGCCGCGCCTCCGGATCGTTCATCGGGTCGAGCGGCGCGAGCGGCCCATGCGCGACCGGCTGCCGCCCGCCGTAGAGCCGGGCCACGATCTGCGCGCGGTCGGCCGCGAGCAGCAGGGCGCGCCGTACCCGGACATCGGCGAGCACGGGGTTGCCGTGCTGCAGGTCAAGATGCTCGTAGGCCAGGCCGGGGCGGTAGGCGAAGCGGAAGCGCGTGCCGGTGCGCCGCTCAAGGGCCGTGGCCTGCTCCACCGGCAGGCCGAGCTCGCCCGCGATCATGTCGAGCTGGCCGGCCAGCAGCTGCGCCTCCAGCGCCGTGGTGTTCTCCACGCTGCGGATGCGGATGTGGCGGAAGGCCGGCGGCTCGCCGGACCAGGCCGGGTTGGGCCCGAGGGTGACGCCGGCGCCGGGCTCCACCGCCGCGATGCGCCAGGGGCCGGACCACAGGCCGGGATTGGTGGTGTCCGTGTCATAGGCGGTACGGTTGCGGTAGCCGTGCGGGTCGGCCTGCCAGCGCGCGCGCTCGAGATGCGCGGGCAGCGGCTGGAAGTCGCCGGCCGAGGCGTAGTCGAAGGTCACCTTGTCGTAGCGCAGCGTCACGGTGCGCGGGTCCACCACGATCAGCTCGTAGGCCGAGCGGTAGAACTCGGCGCCGCCGAAGCCGGTCGCCGGGTCGCGGCCGGCCTCCCAGGCGAAGCGGAGGTCGTCGGCCGTCACCGGCGTGCCGTCGCCCCATTTCAGCCCCTCGCGCAGCCGGTAGGTGACGCGGAGGCCGGGCTTGCCGTCCGGCGTCGTCTCCCGCTCGGCGAGGCCGTTCTCGAGCGATGGCAGCGTCTCGCAGGCGAGGCAGGTGAGGCGCCAGTCGGCATCCCAGGCGGTGAGCGGGCGCCGGACGAAGCCCAGCACGTAGGTCTTCGCCAGCATGGCG
The DNA here is from genome assembly GCA_035640795.1 of Crenalkalicoccus sp. GTDB lineage: Bacteria > Pseudomonadota > Alphaproteobacteria > Acetobacterales > Acetobacteraceae > DASQVL01. Next base: position 4,903 of record DASQVL010000186.1, read on the forward strand.
TCGATGTTGGGGTGGAAGGTGGAGGGGAACTGGGTGATGCCGATGGTGAGCGTGTCGCGCGTCTGCGCTGCGGCCGGTGCGGCAAGGGCGCAGAGCGCGGCGATCGCGGTCAGTCGCCTTCGGATGGCCATTCGCGGGCTCCATGTCAGAGAGCGACGATGTCCAGGCTGTCCTGGCCCACGCGGTAGATCAGGCGGAAGGGCGTGCGCGCAACCTGCGCGGCGCGCCGGTCCGCGCCGAAGCTACGGCCGCTCGACGGAAAGGCGGCGAGTCGTTCGGCGGCCGCCTCGATGGCGGCAACGAGGCGGTCCGCGGCATCCGTTGTCGCCAGCCACGTATTCGCGCGCCTCATGGAGTTGCCGCAGCGTCTCCGCCGACCAGGTGAGCCGCATTTCAGCGGGCGGTGCGGCGCGCCCGCAACCCGGCTGCCCATTCGCGCAGCTCGCGCATCACCTCCTCATGCGGGACGACACGGCCGGCAGCGATGTCGGCCTCGCCCCGCGCAATCGCGGCCGCCAACGCGTCCTCCTCGGCCAGGCGCTCGCGCAGCGCGGCAAGGATGAGATCCTCCGGGGTCGAGCGCGCCTCCCGGGCCATGCGCTGAAGGCGCTCGGCCAGGTCATCCGAGAGATTGACGCTCAGCGTCACCATCCGATCCTCCTATTCCGCCTTCGCCTCCGCCGCACTCCCGATCCCGCCATGCGCGCGCGACCAGGCCACCGGATCCTCCAGGAACCGCCGCACCTCGGCCAGCGCAGCGTCGGAGAAGTAGGGCCGCTCCCGGCACACCTCCAGCACGTCCCACCAGGTGCAGAGGTGGTGCAGGTTGAGCCCCATGCGCTGCATCGTCTCGAAGCTGCCCGGGAACACCCCGTAGAAGAACACCACGAAGGTGTGGTCGCAGATCGCCCCCGCATCGCGCAGCGCCTGGGCGAAGCGGATCTTGGAGGCACCGTCCGTCGTCAGGTCCTCGACCAGCAGGGTGCGCAGGCCCTCCGGCACGTCGCCCTCGATCTGCGCGCCACGGCCGAAGCCCTTGGGCTGCTTCCGCACATAGGCCATGGGGGTCAGCATGCGGTCGGCGATCCAGGCGGCGAAGGGGATGCCCGCGGTCTCCCCGCCCGCCACCACGTCGATGCTCTCATAGCCGACATGCCGGCCGATCTTCTCGACGCCGAGGTCGCAGATGCGGTTGCGGGCGCGCGGGAAGTAGATGATCTTGCGGCAGTCTATGTACACCGGGCTCTTCCAGCCGCTGGTGAAGGTGTAGGGCTCCTCGGGCCGGAAATTGACCGCCTTGATCTCCAGCAGGATGCGCGCGGTGGTCAGCGCGGCGTCGCGGTCCCATTCGCTCGCGTGCTGGGCGCTGGCATGGTGGGCTGGGATGGGGGGCATGGGGCGGATCCTCCGGCGCGGCCTGCTTGGTAATCGCCGGGCCGGGTGGCGTCCATGAGCGTGCCGCCCGTCTGGGTGCTCGCCGATCCGCGCGCGGGCACGGCGGCGCAGGCCCTGGGCATCGCGGAGCGGCTGCCGGTGCCGCACCGCGTGGTGCCGCTGGCCTGGGGGCGCCTCGCCCGGCTGCCCCTGCCCTGGCCGAGCCGGGCC
>DASQVL010000187.1:0-15154 GCA_035640795.1 Crenalkalicoccus sp.
CCGCCCGGTGGGCGGCCAGCAGCGCCCCGAAGCGGAAGGCCTGCGGCGTCTGGGCGCGGTAGAGTCCCGCTCGCGGCACCGTCTCCGCGATGCGGCCGGCGATCCCACGCTTCAGCGTATCAGCGACCGGCTGGGCCGGGATGGCGCCCGACGCCTCCGCCAGCGCCGCCAGCAGGCGCGGCAAGGTGCCGGGCGGCACCACGGGTCGCGCCGCGTCATGCACCAGCACCACCTCCGGCCGAGGGTCGCGCGCCGCCAGCGCCTCCAGCCCGGCGCGCACGCTCGCCTGGCGGGTCGCGCCGCCGGCAACCGCGGCGAGGGCGGGCAGGCCCTCCAGCAGGCCCGCGACGCGCGGCGCCTCGCCCTCCGCCACCACCGGCAGCAGGAGGTCCACGCGGCCCTCGGCCAGCAGCGCCTCGGCGGCGTGACGGATCACCGGACGGCCGAGCAGGGGCAGGTACTGCTTCGGCGTCTCCGCCCCGAACCGGCTGCCCCGGCCGGCGGCCATGAGCAGCGCGGCGATGATCGTCATCGCCCCGCTTTGGCGCGCGGCGGCGGGCGCGGCAACCCCTCGCGTTTCCTTGGGCGCGGCGCGTTGCGGTGCAACGGGGTTTGGCCTAGTTTGCCCAAATCATGAGCAATGGTACTCCCGTGCCTGCCGGCCCGGGCGGGGCGGTCCGTCTCCCGCTGCGGCCGATCCGCCTTGGCTCGGTGGAGATCGCGACCCCGGTCTGGCTTGCGCCCATGTCCGGTGTCACCGACCTGCCCTTTCGCCGCCTTGCCCGCGAACAGGGCACCGGCATGGTGGTCAGCGAGATGATCGCCTCCCAGGCCATGGTGCGGGAGAACCGGCAGACCCTGAAGATGGCGGAGGTGGACGGCTTCGGCGCGCCCTCCGCCGTCCAGCTCGCGGGCTGCGAGCCGGCGGTGATGGCGGAGGCCGCCCGCCTCGCCGTGGACCGGGGCGCGGCGGTGGTGGACATCAATTTCGGCTGCCCGGTGAAGAAGGTGGCGGTCGGCCAGCAGGCCGGCAGCGCGCTGATGCGGGACGAGGCGAAGGCCGCCGCCATCCTGGAGGCGGTGGTCCGCGCCGTGCCGGTGCCGGTCACGCTGAAGATGCGCATGGGCTGGGACCACCAGAGCCTGAACGCCCCCCGCCTCGCCCGCATCGCGCAGGATGCCGGCATCCGCCTCGTCACCGTGCATGGCCGGACGCGCCAGCAGCTCTACACCGGCGTCGCGGACTGGGATTTCGTGGCGCGGGTCAAGGCGGCGGTTGCCATCCCCGTCGTCGTCAACGGCGACATCGTGACGGTGGACGGCGCGGCGGAGGCGCTGCGCCGGTCGGGCGCCGACGGCGTCATGCTCGGCCGCGGCTGCTACGGCAGGCCCTGGTTTCCCCGCCAGGTCGCGGAATACCTCCGCACCGGAAGGGCGCCGGAGGACCCGCCCCTCGCTCTTCAGCGGGACATCCTGCTCGCCCATTTCCGCGCCATCCTGGCGCATCACGGGACGCAGACCGGGGTGCGGCTCGCCCGCAAGCATGTCGCCTGGTACTCGCGCGGCCTGCCCGGCTCCGCCGAGTTCCGCGCCCGGGTCAACCAGGTGGAGGATGCGGATGCGGTGGAGGCGCTGGTCGAGGGCTTCTACCGCCCGCTGATCGAGCGCGGCGTGGCCGTGGTGCGCGAAGCCTTCCGCGCCGACGAGACGGAGCGGCTCGCCGCATGATCGGTGCCCTCGCGCGCCGGGCGTCGCGCGGGGAGGCGGCGCGCCGTCGCGCCGGCCCCGCGCCGGAGACGGCCGCCATCCTCTCCGCCCTGCCGCTGCCCGCCGTGGTGCTGGATGCCGAGAACCACTTCCGCTACGCCAATCCGGCGGCGGAGCTGTTCTTCCAGGCCTCCGCCGCCTCCCTCGCCCAGCTCCGGCTGCCGGACCTGCTGCCGGAGGACAGCCGGCTCTTCGCCCTGCTCGACCAGGTGCGGCTGCAGGACGCGCCGGTCTCCGACCACGACCTGGCGCTGGAGAGCCCGCGGCTGCACCGCCGGGGCGTGGCCGCCCATGGCGCCCCACTGCCGGAGCTGCCGGGCGGCATCGTCCTCATCTTGCAGGATGGCTCCACCGCGCAAATGCTTGACCGGCAACTGAATTTCCTGGGCGCGGCGCGTGGCGCCTCGGCCATGGCCGCAATGCTCGCACATGAGGTGAAGAACCCGCTCTCCGGCATTCGCGGCGCTGCGCAATTGCTCGAGCAATCCGCGAGCGAGGCGGACCGGGAACTCTGCCAGCTCATCCAGGATGAGGCCGACCGCATCCGCGACCTGGTGGACCGGATGGACATGTTCTCCGACCGGCAGGTGGAGCGGGCGGTGGTGAACATCCACCAGGTGCTGGACCATGTCCGGCGCATCGCCCAGACCGGCTTCGCCGCCCATGTGCGGATCGTGGAGGATTACGACCCCTCCCTGCCACCGGTCTGGGGCAACCGGGACCAGCTGGTGCAAATCCTGCTGAACCTGGTGAAGAACGCCGCGGAAGTCGTTGACCCGGCTAACGGGGAGATCATGCTCGCCACCGCCTTCCACCATGGCGTCCGCATCGCCGTGCCGGGCTCGCGCGAGCGCGTCCACCTGCCGCTGCAGGTGCTGGTGCGGGACAACGGCCCGGGCATCCCGGAAGCCGTGCGCGCCACCCTCTTCGAGCCCTTCGTGACCACGAAGCGGGGCGGGCAGGGGCTCGGCCTCGCCCTGGTCGCCAAGCTGGTCGCCGACCAGGGCGGCCTCATCGAATGTGACAGCCGGCCGGGGCGGACCGTCTTCCGCCTCTCGCTGGCCATGCCGCCGCCCGAGGCGCGGGGCGATGGCGGCGGAGGAGCCTGATGTCGGAGACCCGCACCGTCCTGGTCGCCGATGACGACCGCGCCATTCGCACCGTGCTGAGCCAGGCGCTTGCGCGCTCCGGCTACCAGGTGCGCGCAACCTCCTCGGCCAGCACGCTGTGGCGCTGGGTGGAGGACGGGGAGGGCGACCTCGTCATCACCGACGTCGTCATGCCGGACGAGAACGGGCTCGACCTCGTCCCCCGCATCAAGCGGGTGCGGCCGGAGCTTCGCGTGGTGGTCATGTCCGCGCAGTCCACCTTCATGACCGCCGTGAAGGCAGCCCAGCGTGGCGCCTTCGAATACCTGCCCAAGCCCTTCGATCTGAAGGAATTGCTGGCGGTGGTGGAGCGTGCCCTGGCCGCCCCCCAGGTGCCGGCCGAGGAAGAGGGCCCGGAGGCCGAGGAGAAGCTGCCACTGGTCGGCCGCAGCCCGGCCATGCAGGAGATCTACCGGACCGTCGCCCGCCTCACGACCACCGACCTCACCGTGATGATCACCGGTGAATCGGGCACGGGGAAGGAGCTGGTCGCCCGCGCGCTGCACGATTACGGCCGGCGGCGCGGCGGCGCCTTCGTCGCGATCAACATGGCGGCGATCCCGCGCGAGCTGATCGAAAGCGAGCTGTTCGGCCATGAGCGCGGCGCCTTCACCGGCGCGCTGAACCGCGGCGTCGGGCGCTTCGAGCAGGCGGCGGGCGGCACGCTGTTCCTCGACGAGATCGGCGACATGCCGCCCGAGGCGCAGACCCGGCTGCTCCGCGTGCTGCAGGAGGGGGAGTTCACCACGGTCGGCGGCCGCCAGCCCATCAAGGCCAATGTCCGGATCGTCGCCGCCACCCACCGGGACCTGCGCCAGTCGATCCGGCAGGGGCTGTTCCGCGAGGACCTGTTCTATCGCCTCAACGTCGTTCCCATCCGCCTGCCGCCGCTGCGCGAGCGGATCGAGGACATCCCGCTGCTGGCGCGGCACTTCCTCGACCGCGCCCGCGCCGCCGGCCTGCCGGCCAAGCAGCTCAGCGCCGAGGCGGTGGAGCGGCTCAAGCAGCACGCCTGGCCCGGCAATGCGCGGGAGCTCGAGAACCTGATGCGGCGACTGGCGGCACTCTATCCGCAGGAGACGATCGGCGCCGATGCCGTCGCCGCCGAGCTCGCCGAGGCCGAGCCGGTGAGCGAGACCGGCACGCGCGGGCCGGAGACGCTGGAGCAGGCGGTGGAGCGCCACCTCAAGACCTTCGTCGCAGCGCATAAGGATGGCTTGCCCGTGCGGGATCTCTATGATCGCGTCGTCGCCGAGGTGGAGCGGCCGCTGCTCCGCCTCGTCCTCGCTGCGACCCGGGGCAACCAGATCAAGGCGGCCGCCATGCTCGGCCTCAATCGCAACACGCTGCGCAAGAAGATCCGCGAGCTCGACCTGCCCGTGGTGCGCGGGCTGGGCTGATGTCGCTGCTCCGCCCGCTCGGCGCCGCTCGACGGGAACCGGCCGGCGAGTCGCCGGCTGGGCACGGGATGCCGCGGCGGGTCGCCGACCTGCTGCTCGGCCGCGGCATGACGCTCGGCATGGCGGTGGGCGCGCTCCTGCTCGGCATCGCGACCTTCGCCGTGCTGTCGGATGCGAGCCCGCTGGGGCCGACGCGGCCGGGCGTCGTGGTCGGCGTGGTGCTGGTGAACCTCGCCGTGCTGGTCCTGCTCGGCGCCTCGCTGGCCGGGCGGCTGGTCCGGGTCTGGGCGGAGCGACGGCGCGGCTCGGCAGGCTCCCGCCTGCATGTGCGGCTGGTGCTGCTGTTCGGCGTGGTCGCCGTGGTGCCCGCCATCCTGGTCGCGGGCTTCGCGGCGCTGTTCTTCAATCTCGGCATCCAGGCCTGGTTCAGCGACCGGGTGCGGACGGCGCTCGAAGCCTCGCTCGCCGCCTCCCGCGCCTATCTCGAGGAACACCGGAACAACATCCGCGCCGACGCGCTGGCCATGGCGAACGACCTGAACCGGGCGCTGGTGCTGGGGCCGAATGACGGCCTCGGCTTCGCCCGGGTGCTGGTGACCCAGACGGCGCTGCGCGGCCTGACCGAGGCGATCGTCTTCGACCCCACGCTGAACCGCGTCGTCGCCCATGCCGGGCTGGCCACCGGCTTCGTGCTGGACCCGCCGCCGGAATGGGCGATCGAGATCGCCCGCTCGGGCGACGTCGCCGTGCTGCCCGGGGAGCTGGAGGGGCGCGTCAGGGCCATCGTCGGCCTCGACCTGCCGAGCGGCTTCATGTTGCTGATCGGCCGCCCGGTCGATCCGCAGGTGATCGAGCACATGCAGCGGACCGAGGCCGCGGTCGCCGCCTATGAGCAGATAGACCGCAACCGTTCCGGTCTGCAGATCACCTTCGTCATGATCTTCGCGATCGCGGCGCTGCTCGTGCTGCTGGCGGCGGTGCTGATCGGTCTCGTCATCGCCAACCAGCTGGCCAGGCCGATCGGCCGGCTGATCCTGGCCGCCGAGCGGGTGCGCGCCGGCGACCTGGCGACGCGGGTGGAGGAGGGGGCGGCGGACGAGGAGATGTCGAGCCTGGCCCGGGCCTTCAACCGCATGACCAACCAGCTGGCGGCGCAGCGCGCCGAGCTGATGCAGGCCTACCGGCAGATCGACGAGCGCCGCCGCTTCACCGAGACGGTGCTGGCCGGCGTCTCCGCCGGGGTGATCGGGCTGGAGCCGGACGGGCGGATCAACCTGCCGAACCGGCGGGCGAGCGAGCTGCTCGGGCACGACCTGGACGCCGCCATCGGCCAGCCGCTCGCCGAGGTGGCGCCGGAATTCGCCCCGCTGCTGGCCGATGGCGGGCAGAGCCCGCCGGCCGCCGAGCGGATGATGGAGATCCGCATCGGCCCGCCCTCGGCCCGGCGCACCCTGCTCGCCCATCTCGGCGTGGAGCGCCAGCCGGGCGGCGAGGTGGCGGGCTATGTGCTGACCTTCGACGACATCACCGAGCTGCTGGCCGCGCAGCGCAAGGCCGCCTGGGCGGACGTCGCACGGCGCATCGCGCACGAGATCAAGAACCCGCTGACCCCGATCCAGCTCTCGGCCGAGCGCCTGAAGCGCCGCTACCTGAAGGAGATCACGAGCGACCCCGATACATTCCGAGCCTGCACCGACACAATCGTGCGCCAGGTCAGTGACATCGGCCGCATGGTGGACGAGTTCTCCGCCTTCGCCCGCATGCCGCAGCCGGTCATCAAGCCGGAGGATCTGGGCCAGGTGGTGCGGGAGGCGCTGGTGCTGCAGCGCGACGCCCACCCGGATATCGCCTATGCGGTGGAGCAGCCGGAGACGCCGTTGCTGGTGCCCTGCGACCGCCGCCTGCTCGGCCAGGCGCTGACCAACCTGCTGCAGAACGCGGCGGATGCCATCGCCATGCGGGTGCAGGCGGAGGCGCAGGGCCGCGAGGGGCTGCGCCCCGGCGAGACCGCAGGACACATCACCGTGCGCATCGAGCCCGGGGAGGATCGCGTGGCGCTTGCCGTGGAGGATGATGGCATCGGCCTGCCGCAGGGGGATGAACGTGAGCGGCTGGCCGAGCCATACGTGACCCACAAGGCGAAGGGGACCGGCCTCGGACTTGCCATCGTCAAGAAGATCATGGAGGACCATGGCGGACGGCTCGCCCTGGAAGACCGGGCGGGCGGCGGCGGCGCCCGTGCCGTCCTCGTCCTCCCCTGGCGGCCGGCCGCCAACGCCCCCGACCCGCGCGGCGGGCCCATTCCAGAGACCCCGACCGGCGCGGCACCCGATCGCCCGGACGGCATCGTGAGGCGCGCGCATGGCGCATGAGATCCTGATCGTCGACGACGAGCCGGACATCCGCTCGCTCATCGAAGGCATCCTGACCGACGAGGGCTACGAGACCCGGCAGGCGCACAACAGCGACTCGGCGCTGACCGCCTTCAAGCAGCGGCGGCCCTCGCTCGTCATCCTCGACATATGGCTGCAGAACTCGCGGCTGGACGGCCTCGGCATCCTGGAGGCGATGCACCGGGAGGAGCCGCAGGTGCCGGTCGTCATGATCTCCGGCCACGGCACGATCGAGACGGCGGTGCAGGCGATCCAGCAGGGCGCCTACGACTTCATCGAGAAGCCCTTCAAGTCGGACCGGCTGCTGCTGGTGACGGCGCGCGCGCTGGAGGCCGCCCGGCTCAGGCGGGAGAACAGCGAGCTTCGCCTGCGCGCCGGGCCGGAGACCGAACTGGTCGGCGTCTCCCATGCCGTCGCCCAGCTGCGGGCGGCCATCGAGAAGGTGGCGCCGACCGGCAGCCGGGTGCTGATCATGGGCCCGGCCGGATCGGGCAAGGAGGTGGCGGCGCGCATGATCCATGCGCGGTCCCGCCGCAATGACGGGCCCTTCGTCGCGCTGAACTGCGCCACGCTGAACCCGGCCCGCTTCGAGGAGGAGCTGTTCGGCGTGGAGCCGGGCGCCGACCCGATCGCCCAGCCCCGCCGCGCCGGGGTGCTGGAGCGCGCCCATGGCGGCACGCTGCTGCTGGACGAGGTCGCCGACATGCCGCTGGAGACCCAGGGCAAGATCGTGCGGGCGCTGCAGGAGCAGGGCTTCGAGCGGGTCGGCGGCGGCACCCGGGTGAAGGTGGATGTCCGCGTCATCGCGACGACCAACCGCGACCTGCAGGCGGAGATCGCGGCGGGGCGGTTCCGGGAGGACCTGTACTACCGGCTCGCCGTGGTGCCGCTCCGCATCCCGCCACTGCGGGAGCGGCGGGAGGACGTGCCGGCGCTGGCGCGGCACTTCATGGCGCGCTCCGGCGAGACCTCCGGCATGCCATCGCGGATACTGGCGGAGGACGCGCTGGCGGCGCTGCAGGCCTATGACTGGCCGGGCAATGTCCGGCAACTTCGCAACCTGGTGGATTGGCTGCTGATCATGGCGCCGGGCGATGCGCGGGACCCGATCCGTGCCGACATGCTGCCGCCCGAGGTGGGGGCGGCGGCGCCGGCCATGCTGAAGCTCGACCGGTCGAGCGAGATCATGACCTTGCCGCTGCGCGAGGCGCGCGAGCTGTTCGAGAAGCAGTATCTGGAGGCGCAGCTGCTGCGCTTCGGCGGCAATATCAGCCGGACGGCGAATTTCGTGGGCATGGAGCGGAGTGCGCTGCACCGGAAGCTGAAATTCCTGGGCGTGCAGGCCGAGGACCGGGCGCCGGCGCCGGCGGCGAGCGCGGGAGGCTAGTGGCGGGCCTTCGGCGGGGAGTCTTCCAGCCGGACCGGGCAAGCACCCCGGAGAAAGGATCAGAAAAAGGATGGTGGGGGTCTTGGGGGAGGAAGTTCCCTTCCTCCCCCAAAGTGCCGCCCGCCCCGCCGCGGATGCACCCCGCCCCGGAACGTGCCACAACGGTCCCGGCTCATCCCCGGGGGAGAGATGTCCCGCATCGCCTACGTCAACGGCCGCTTCGTCCCACAATGCGACGCCGCGGTGAACATCGAGGATCGCGGCTACCAGTTCGGTGACGGCATCTACGAGGTGATGCACGTCCATGCCGGCCGCTTCGTGGATGGCGACCGCCACCTCGACCGACTGGAGCGCAGCCTGCGCGAGATCCGCCTTCCCAGCCCCATGCCGCGCGCGGCGCTGCTCGCCGTGGTGCGGGAGCTGCTGCGGCGGAACCGCATCTCCGAAGGCCTCGTCTACATGCAGGTCACGCGCGGCGTGGCGCGCCGCGACCATGCCTTCCCGGCGCGCCCCGTTCCGCCTGCGCTGGTGATGACGGTCCGCCGCATCCCGCCCTTCCCGAAGAGCGTCGAGTCCTGGGCCGCCGCCGCCATCACCCAGCCCGACCTCCGCTGGACGCGCCGCGACATAAAAAGCGTGAACCTGCTGCCCAACGTGCTCGCCCGCCAGGCGGCGAGGGAGGCCGGCGCCATCGAGGCCATCCTGGTGGACGAGGCTACCGGCCAGGTGACGGAAGGCGCCGCCACCACCTTCTGGATCGTGGACGAGAAGGGCGCGCTCCGCACCCGCCACCTCGACCACGTCATCCTGCCCGGCTGCACCCGCGCCGCCCTGATCGCTGAGCTGCGGGAGGCCGGCATCCCCTATGAGGAGCGCGGCTTCACGCTGGGCGAGGCGCGGGCGGCGCGGGAGGCCTTCCTCACCTCCGCGACCTCCTTCGTGAAGCCGATCGTGAAGCTGGACGGCAGGCCGGTCGGGGACGGCCAGGTGGGGAAGGTGACCCGGCGGCTCTTCGAGCTCTTTGCGCGGCATGTGACGGGCGGCATCCCGAACCGGGCATGATTCCGGCCGACCTGCCGCGGCCCGCGGCCATCCTCTGGGACTGGGACAATACGCTGGTGGATGGCTGGGCGGCCATCGCCGCCGGGCTGAACGCCGCCTTCGCCGCCTTCGGCCTGCCCGCCTGGACGACGGAGGAGGTGAAGGCGCGGGTCCGCCGCTCGCTCCGGGAGAGCTTCCCGGAGGTGTTCGGCGCGGAATGGGAACGCGCCCGCGACATCTTCTATGCCGAGGTGCGCGCCCGGCACCTCGCCGTGCTCGCCCCGATGCCGGGGGTGGAGGCGGCGCTCGCGGCCGCGGCGGCGCTCGCCCCGCAGGGCGTGGTCAGCAACAAGCAGGGGCCATTGCTGCGCGCGGAAGCCGCGCATCTCGGCTGGCAGGGCTATTTCCGGGCGCTGGTCGGCGCCGGCGACGCGGCGGAGGACAAGCCGGCCGCGGCGCCGCTGCTGCTCGCCCTCTCGGCCTGTGCGGTGGCCGCGGGGCCCGCCACGTGGTATATCGGCGACACTGCGCTCGACATGCAGGCGGCGCGCGCGGCCGGCTGCACGGCCGTGTTGCTGGGCGACGCGGCGCATGATGGCGGCGTGGCCAACGCCGCGCCGGACACGGCCTTCCCGGACGGGATGGCGCTGGCGCGGCACTTGCAGGCGCTGCTGCCGGCACCCGGCTGAACCGCCGCGGCGCCGCCAGGTGCCGCCGCCACGGGCAACATGGCCTCGCCACCCTTGCGCGGGCCGGGGGCACAGGCAATTTGCGCAACAGCGGGCCCGCGCCCGCCTTGGCTGCGTGCCCCGGGCGCGCAGCCGCAACAACAAGAAGGACGACCCGTGGCTGCCGAGAAGTCCCAGAACGTGCAGGACGTGTTCCTGAACCACGTTCGCAAGAGCAAGACCCCGGTGACCATCTTCCTGGTGAACGGCGTGAAGCTGCAGGGGATCATCACCTGGTTCGACAACTTCTCCGTCCTGCTGCGCCGGGACGGTCACACCCAGCTCGTCTACAAGCACGCGATCAGCACGGTGATGCCGGGCGCGCCGATCCAGCTCTTCGATCCGGCGGCGCCACGCGAAGGCGTGGCGGTGGTTCGCGAGGGGACGACACTGACCATGACGCGCGAGGCCAATCCTGTCAGCACCGACTGATCCATCCGCCGCGAACGGCGAAGCCAGGGGCGGGCTGGCCGAGCCGACCCGCGCCGCCGTCATCCTGCCGCATGAGCGGCAGGCGCGCGGCGGGGAGGGGGCGGGCCGCAGCGCCGAGGCGCGGCTGGCCGAGGCGGTCGGCCTCGCCTCCAGCATCGGCGTGACGGTGGTGCACACCGCCATTTTCCCGCTGCGCGAGCGTCGGCCGGCGACGCTGCTCGGCGAGGGCCAGGTCGCACTGACGACGCAGGCGATCGCCGAGGCCGGCGTCACCGTCGCCGTGGTGGACGCCGCGCTCTCTCCCGTGCAGCAGCGCAACCTGGAGCGCGCCTGGGCCTGCAAGGTCATCGACCGCACCGGGGTGATCCTGGAGATCTTCGGCGAGCGCGCCCGCACTCGGGAGGGCGCGCTGCAGGTGGAGCTCGCCCATCTCGACTACCAGCGCACGCGCCTCGTCCGCTCCTGGACCCACCTCGAGCGGCAGCGCGGCGGCTTCGGCTTCCTGGGCGGCCCGGGTGAATCCCAGATCGAGATCGACCGCCGGCTGATCGGCGCCCGCATGGTCAAGCTGAAGAAGGAGCTGGAGCAGGTGCGCCGCACCCGCGGCCTGCACCGCCGCGCGCGGGAACGCGTGCCCTACCCGGTCATCGCCCTCGTCGGCTACACCAATGCCGGCAAGTCGACGCTGTTCAACGCGCTGACCGGCGCCGGCGTACAGGCCGAAGACCAGCTCTTCGCGACGCTCGACCCCACCATGCGGGCGATCCGCCTGCCCTCCGGCCGCAGCGCCATCCTGTCGGATACCGTCGGCTTCATCTCCGAACTGCCGACCCAGCTGGTCGAGTCCTTCCGCGCGACGCTCGAGGAAGTGGCGGCGGCGGACGTCATCCTGCACGTCCGCGACATCGCACATCCGGACAGCGCGGCGCAGCGCGCCGATGTGCTCACCGTGCTGCGGGAGATGGCGGAAGGCCCGCACCCGACCCTCGACCCCGACTGGGAGAGCCGGGTGATCGAGGTGCTGAACAAGGCCGACCTGCTCGGTGGCGCGGCGGCGCTGGACGGGGCGGCGGCGGGCGGCATCGCCATCTCGGCTCTGACGGGCGAGGGGCTGGACCGGCTGCGGGCAGCGCTGGACGCGGCGCTCTCCGCCGGGATGGAGACGGTGGAATACGCCATCCCGGCGGAGGATGGCGCCCGCCTCGCCTGGCTCTACCGGCATGGCGAGGTGGTGGCGCGCGATCAGGCGGAAGGCGATGTGCGCGTCACCGTGCGCCTCACTCCGGCCGATCGCGCACGCTTCGAGCAGCCCGGCGCGTGACCTTCCGCCTCGACTGGCGCGCGGCGGAGGAGCTCGCCTTCCTGCTGCGGGAGGCGGCGCGGGCGGAGATCCTGCCGCGCTTCCGCCGCCTCGCGGCCGGCGAGGTGCGGAGCAAGACCGGGCCGCTCGACCTGGTGACGGATGCCGATGAGGCCGCGGAGCGGCGGATCGCCGAGGGGCTCCGCGACCGCTACCCGCAGGCGCTGATCGTGGGCGAGGAGGCGGCGGCCGCCGATCCCGCGCTGCTCGATCGCTTCGCGGAGGCCAGGCTCGCCTTCGTCGTGGACCCGGTGGACGGCACGGCGAATTTCGCCGCCGGCCTGCCGGTCTTCGGCTGCATGGCGGCGGCGGTCGCGGACGGCGAGGTGGTGGCGGGCTGGATCCACGACCCGCTCGGCGACGACACGGCGATCGCGCTGCGCGGGGAGGGGGCCTGGATCCTCGACGCCGCCGGCGCGCGGCACGGGCTGCGCGTGGCGGAACCCGTGCCGCTCGGACGCATGGTCGCCAACATCTCCTGGGCCTACCTGGCGGAGCCGCTGCGCAGCCGCGTGCCGGCGCGGCTGCCGCTGCTCGCTGCCTCCACCATCTTCCGCTGCGCCGCGCATGAGTATCGCGCGGCGGCCAGCGGCGGTCTGCACGCCCTGCTTTACCACCGGCTCATGCCCTGGGACCACGCGGCGGGCTGGCTGCTGCACAGGGAGGCTGGCGGCTACGCCGCGCGCTTCGACGGCAGCGGCTACAGCCCGCTGGCCACCGGTGGCGGGCTGATCCTGGCGCCCGACCGCGCGGGATGGGAGGCGCTGCGGGAGGCACTGCTGGCGCCCTGATGCGGCGAAGCCAAGCGCGCGGAGGCCGCGCCGGCGCTTGAGGCATGAAGTGCCTCGGCACTTCATCAGGTCGGCATGACCCTTCGCCCTGGGCCGGTGTTTCGATCCGTCCGTGCCATTCCGCACTGTCCGGCCCTGCCGTCCTGGGTGAGAGTCGCGGCGCTCAACCAGAGGGGCATTGGGCATGTCGAGTACCGCCGAGCATTGGTTCGCCGCGACCTATCGCGAGTGCCTGGTCAATATCCGCTTGGCGCTCGGCGGCGGCGGGGCTTTCCCGCGCAGCCTGCCGACCGGCGCGGCGGGCAACAACCCGGTCATGGTGGACCTGACGGTGGGCGGCCAGCTCGGTGAGTGCCCTGCCGTGACGCTGATCTACCAGGCGAAGAACGCCTACATCTACGGCTATGTCGGCTCGGGCAGCACGGTCCGCTTCAAGGGCACCGACGCATCCAAGCTGATCACGACCTTCACGGCGCAGCTGGATTTCGAGCCCGACTACGCCGCGATGGGCTGGCAGAAGAACCAGACGAACCGGGACATCGACCTGGACGCGGTCTATGCCGCGCTCGGCGGGCTCGCCTCCGGCAAGCCGGTCTCCAAGGGGGACATGGCGACCATCCTGATTGCCTTCGCCGAGGCGGCGCGGTTCCGCGACATCGAGAATGCGGTGGTCGCTGGCACGCCGATCGTCGGCAAGTCGCTCGACTGGAGCAGCACAACACGGAGCGCCTCGGACCTGCTGCTGAAGCAGGGCTGAGGCGGGCCCGGCCGCACCGCCCGCCCGGGAAACGGTCCCAGGCATTTCCAGGCGAAGATGTCCCGGTGGCTTTCCGGTGAAGCAGATCGCGGACGGGCCTGAATGCCCGGGAGCGTGAATCTGCTCCGGATACAAGCCGCCCGGGCGCCATCGGGACCGGCCGGCCATCCTCCAGCTCATACTGCCCGGTCTCGTAAGGTGGTGCTGATCGCTCTTCTGGCGGTCGCGGAACTTCATGATCCTGGACCCGGGGGGAGGCGGAAAACCGGCGCGCGGCAGCTGGGCGCGACGGGGCGCTGCCGGGCAGCGCAGGGCCTGCCGGCTCGGCCGGGTTTCCGCCGCCCCGCCCGATGGTGCAGACTCCGGTTGCCATTCGCGGAGACGTGCCATGTCCGTCCTCGAGGCCGCCGAGCCTGAGTGCCCCCCGCCCCCGACAGGCATCGAACTCGTCATCATCCCGCGTGCCCACGACATCGGCGGCTTCGAGGTGCGGCGCGCCCTGCCGGCGAAGCAGCGGCAGATGGTCGGGCCCTTCATCTTCTTCGACCAGATGGGCCCGGGCGAGTTCCTGGCGGGGCAGGGGCTGGATGTGCGGCCGCACCCGCATATCGGGCTCTCGACCGTCACCTACCTGTTCGAGGGCAGCATCCTGCACCGTGACAGTCTGGGCAGCCGCCAGCCCATCCTGCCGGGCGAGGTGAACTGGATGACCGCCGGGCGCGGCATCGTCCATTCCGAGCGGAGCGACCAGGCCGAACGGGCGGTGGCACGTCGCGTGGCGGGCATCCAGTCCTGGGTGGCGCTGCCCAAGGCGGCCGAGGAGACGGAAGCCGGCTTCGCCCACCACGCGGGCGATGCGCTGCCTCTGGCGGAGGAGGTTGGGCTGAAGCTCCGGCTGATCGCCGGCGAGGGCTGGGGGCTGCGCGCGCCGGTCACGGTCTCCTCGCCGCTCTTCTACGCCGACGCGGCGCTGGCGCCGGGCGCCCGGGTGCCGCTGCCGGAGGGGCATGAGGAGCGGGCGGCCTATGTGTTCAGCGGCAGCGTGGAGGTGGCGGGCGAGCGCTTCCCGGCCGGCCGCATGCTGGTGTTCCGCGCCGGCGATGCCCTGGCGCTGACGGCGGGGCCGGAGGGGGCGCGGCTGTTGCTGCTGGGCGGTGCGGCGATGGACGGGCCGCGCTTCATCTTCTGGAACTTCGTGAGCTCCTCGCGCGAGCGGATCGAGCAGGCGAAGGCGGATTGGCGGGAAGGGCGGTTCGCCAAGGTGCCGGGGGACGAGGCGGAGTTCATCCCGCTGCCGGAGCCGGTCAGGTCGGCCTAGCTTGCCCTTGGGGAGGAAGGGAAGTTCCTCCCCCCAACCCCACCATTTCCTTGTTCGGCTGAAGGCAGGGCCGCTTCCTCGTCCCGGCCAAGATGCAACACGGCCGCGCCCAGCTGCGATCAAGGGCGCGCAGCGGCGCCGAAGGCGCCTTGCCCTCGACCCCGCAGCGAGCCGGGGCCCAGCGAAAACGCGCAGCATCCTCGCGGGCAGCCCGGAGCACGGCCCGACGCTCGCCCCAGGCCCGGCCCGCCGGCGCGCAATCCGCCGTGTTCGAAGTCTGTTCTGTACAAGCCGCGATGCGCCACGGCCCTTGTGTAAAGCCTGAACACCTTGCTTCACAGGCTTCACAGCGCCGGCGCAACCCAGACTGGCTCCCTGGCCCAGTCTGTGAAAGCATTTACGGCTTGCGCCCGGGCCTCGCAGCGCTCCTGAATATTTTCCTGACGCAGCCTGCAAACTGAGCCGGAACGTTGCGGTCATTCGCCTTCCACGGCCTTCACCGCCTGCCAGGCCGCCTCCATCCGCGCGAGGCCCGCCTCGGCCGGCGTCGCCCCCTCGGCCGCCAGGCGCCGCTCCACCGCAGTGAAGCGCCGCTCGAACTTCGCATTGGCGTCGCGCAGGCAGGCCTCTGG
>DASQVL010000188.1:0-4190 GCA_035640795.1 Crenalkalicoccus sp.
CGCCTCGCGCTGCGCGTCGGCGGCTGGCGATGGTTCCGCGTGCAGGGCGCGCCGGTGTGCGACGCGGCGGGCCGGCTCCACCACTGGGTCGGCAGCTGCACCGATGTCGAGGACCGGCACCGCGCGGCGGAGGCGCAGGCGGCGCTGACCCGCGCTGCCGACCATCGGGTGAAGAACAGCCTGCAGCTGATGGCGGCCCTGCTTCGCCTGCAGGCCGGGCGGATGGCCGAGCCCGCGGCGCGCGAGGCGCTGCGGCAGGCGGTCGCGCGGGTGCAGGCGGTGGCCGAGGCGCACCGCGCGCTGGAGCGGAGCCGCGACCTGCGGCGCGTCCCCGTCGCCGACCTGCTGGCGGAACTCGCCGCCGGCGCCTCCGTGCTGCGGCCGGGCGCCGATCTCCGCACCGACGCGCCGCGCGACCTGATGCTGGATGCGGAGCGCGCCATCCCGCTGGCGCTGATGCTGGCCGAGCTGGTCGGCGCCGCGCTGCAGCGCGCCGGGACCACGGGGCCGGTGCAACTCGCGGCACGGGCGCAGGGGGGAAGGCTGGAGGCCTGGGTGGAGGATGACGGGGCGGAGCTGGCGACCGGCATGGCGGAACTGGTGGTGGGTTCGCTCGCCCGGCAGATCGGCGCGAAGGTCGCGCTGCGGCGCCTGCCCGGGGGCGGCGGCCAGGTGGTGGTGACGCTGCCGCTGCAGCTCCCCGTCGCGGTGCCGGAGGATGACCCGGCGCCCGCCTCGGGGTAGGAAGGAGGCGACGCACGCCCCCGACGCTGCAGCACGCCCGACCGCTCCGGCACGCCGGTCAGGGAGCAGATTCTCGCTCCCGGGCGCGCACGCCCGTCCGCGATCTGGCCTGGAGCCGATCGCCGCAGGGCGGCATCGCCCCGAGGCATGAATCTGCTCTGGCAAGCCATGCCACGCGGATCAGGCGGCCCTGCCGAGCATCGCCGTCGCCGCCGCCCGCCGATCGACCTTGCCGAGCGAGTTGCGCGGCACGGCATCGACGGCCAACAGCTGCTCCGGCACCTTGTAATCCGCGAGCTGCCGCTGGGTGTCACGCAGAATGGCGCCAAGCGCAGCATCACTTGCGCCGCTTGACAGTTGCACGACCGCCGCCACCCGCTGGCCGAGCACAGGATCCGGCACGCCGAAGACCGCGGCGTCTTGCACCAGGGGATGGCTCAGCAGGACCCGCTCGACCTCGACCGGGGAGATGTTGGACCCGCCGCGGATGATGATATCCTTCTTGCGGCCCATGAACCACAGCTCGTCGCCCTCGCCTTGCCGCATCAGGTCGCCGCTGTGGAACCAGCCATCGCGCGTCGCCGCGTCGATGCGATTCGGCCCGACCCAATAGCCCACGGTCACGTAGGGACCACGAACCAGGAACTCACCGACCTCGCCGCGTGGTACATCCCTGCCGGCATCGTCCACGAGACGGATCTGCGCGCCCGGCGCGATCCGGCTGACGGGCCCAGACCGCAAGCCAGGACTTTGCGAGCCGACCGCCTCGGTCGTGGCCCAGTTGTTGCGCAGCGGCGTACCGAAGGTCGCCTCGAAGTCGACCTGCAGCTGGATGGGACACACATCCCCTATGCATGTGCAGTGCCGGAGCGAGCCGACCTTCCGCGGCCGCTTCCGCTGACGCTCCAGCAGGGCGTCATACATGAACGGCAAGCCGAGCATCCATGCGCATCCATGCAATTCGATCTGGTCCAGCACGGCATCCGGGTCGAAGCGCTTGACCATGACCATGGCGGCGCCGAAGCGCACTGAGGCCAGAAGGGTAAAGAGGCCCGCGGCATGGACCATCGGGCACGCGTTGAGCACGGTCTGCGCGGCGTCGAAATCAAAATGCGCGTATGCCTCCACGATCGCCGCCAGCGTCGCTGGTGTGTGGGTGACGAATTTGGGCCGACCGGTCGTTCCCGACGTCGTCAGCAGGACCGCCGGCGCGTCCTGGTCGGGCTCCGGCGGCAAGGGCCGGTTGCCGAGGCCGTCGACAAGCAGCGCCGACCAGGGCATCGCCCCCTTGTAGGCACCGCTCGGGCCGGTGACGAAGCGCTTCTCTGCGGCGAGGATCTCCGGCTCGATGGTCTCGACGCGAGAATGGAGCTGCTCCTCGCCGAGATAGAGAGCGGGCTGCAGGCGCTGAAAGATCTCACGCAGTTCGGCGGTCTTGAACCGCGTGTTCGTCGGGCAGGCGATGGCTCCGACGCGAAAGCACGCATACAGGGCAACCGCCATCTCCGGCCGGTTCGGCATGTGGAGCACAACCCGGTCTCCCTGCCGAACGCCACGCGCCAGGAGCGCGCGGGATAGCTGCTCGGCGCGGGTCAGCAGATCATGATAGGTCCACACGACGTCATCGTGAATGAAGGCAGTCCTGCCGGGGCGCGTCGTCGCCTGGTGGAACAGGGCATTCAAGGGGGTCATTGCCGTCGCGCGTCCGGTTCCGATTGAGCGGTCGTTGTCGCCGCCTCGGATCTAAGCCCGGGGAGTTACAGGGCTGCTTCCGTGCCGGGAAATCGGGCTACAGCCGTAAAGCTAGGCCGCGCAGCCCTCCTCGCGCAGCAGCGCCAGCACCTCCGCCTCCGGCACCTCGTCCGCCGTGCAGGCCTCGCCCGGCCCGCGCAGCAGCACGAAGCGCAGCCGCCCGTCGCGCGCCTTCTTGTCGCGCCGCATGCGGGCCAGCAGCGCCTCCGCCGCGAAGCCGCACGGCAGGTCGGCGATGCGCGCCGGCAGGCCGCAGGCGCCGAGATGCGCCATCACCCGCCCCGGCCATTCCTGCGCGCAGAGGCCAAGGCGCGCCGAGAGCGCGGCGGCGAGGCCGAGGCCCACGGCGACCGCCTCGCCATGCAGCAGCGTGCCGTCATAGCCGCACTCCGCCTCCAGCGCGTGGCCGAAGGTGTGGCCCAGGTTGAGCAGGGCGCGGCCGCCCTCGGCGCTCTCCTCCCGCTCATCCGCCGCGACGATGGCAGCCTTCAGGCGGCAACTCTCCGCCACCGCATGGGCGAGCGCCCCGGCATCGCCCGCCACCAGTGCCGGGCCGGACGCCTCGCACCAGGACCAGAGCGACTCGCCCGCGAGCAGGCCGTGCTTCGCCACCTCGGCATAGCCGGCACGGAGCTCACGCGGCGGCAGCGTGGCGAGCGTCGCCGTATCCGCCAGCACGATCCGTGGCTGGTGGAAGGCGCCGGCCAGGTTCTTCCCCGCCGCCAGGTTGATGCCGGTCTTGCCGCCCACGCTGGAATCCACCTGGGCGAGCAGGGTGGTCGGCACCTGCACGAAGGGCAGGCCGCGCAGCGCGACGGCGGCGGCGAAGCCCGCGAGGTCGCCCACCACGCCGCCGCCGAGGGCGATGACCGCGGTGCGCCGGTCCACCCCCGCCGCCAGCATCTCCTCGAGCACGCGGCCGAGCGTCGTAAGGTCCTTGGAGGCCTCGCCCGGCCGCACCTCGATGCTGGTGGCGATGGTGAAGCCGGCCGCCTCCAGCCCCTCCCGCAGGGCCGGCAGGTGCAGCGCGGCGACCGCGCCATCCGTCACCACCACGCAGCGCCGGGACGGCAGCACCGGGGCGAGCAGCCCGCCGGCGCGCGGCAGCAGCCCCTCCCCCACCACCACCTCATAGGCGCGCGCGCCGAGGCCGACCGGGATGCGCCGCGACGGGCGCCATCCGCCGATCGCCTCCATCACGCGGCCGGTGGTCGCCTCGGGGCTCTCGTCTGTGCAGGCGATCACGATGTCGGCCTCGGCATAGAGGGAGTGGCGCGCCGCCATCAGCCGCCCCAGCACCTCGGCCGCGTCGGCGCCGACGAACATCGGGCGGTGGTCGCGGCCGGCGACGCGGCGGAGCAGGGTGGGCAGTGCGCAGCGCAGCCAGATGGCGACCGCGCCCGCCGCGCGGATCGCGGCGCGGGTGCGCGCATCCGCATAGGCGCCGCCGCCGGTGGCCAGCACCAGCGGCGGGCCGGCCAGCAGCCGGGCGATGACGCGGCGCTCGCCGTCGCGGAAATGCGCCTCGCCATAGCGGGCGAAGATCTCGGTCACCGGCAGCCCCGCCGCCGCCTCGATCTCCGCATCGGCGTCGAGGAAGGGCAGGCCCAGGCGGAGCGCGAGGCGCCGGCCGATCGAGGACTTGCCGGCACCCGGCATGCCGACCAGGACGAGGCTGCGCCCGACCAGCGCCG
>DASQVL010000189.1:0-3944 GCA_035640795.1 Crenalkalicoccus sp.
GAGCAGATTCACGCCTCCGGGCGATGCCGCCCTACGGCGATCTGCTCTAGGCGGCCATCGCCCGTCCCGGGATCGCCCCCCGGGGATTCGCCCTTCGGTGCGCCCAGCCGCGGGTGGGCAGGCCGGGCGTGGATCGCGGACTCGCGGGCTTGGCCGGGCGGCCGGCCCGTGCCAAAAATCTCCCGCGTCCCAACGCGCCATGAAGGCTCCGCCATGCGCCATGCCGTCCTGCTGCTCGGGATCCTCGTGGCCGGCTGCTCGGCGATCGGGCTGCGGGCCGGCAGCGGCGCGGGGGACTGGGCGCAGCGCCCGGCTTGGCGGTACACGACGCAGCCGCCCTGGCCGGATGTGCGGATCCAGGCGCCGGAGAGCCTGGACCGGGCCTGAACTCCCGCCCCTTCCGTCCGGCCCCGCCTCAGGTGCCCTCGGAATCCAGCGCGTAGCCGGCCGAGCGCACGGTCCGGATCACGTCCGCCTCGCCCGGCTGGTTGATCGCCTTGCGCAGGCGCCGGATGTGCACGTCCACCGTGCGCGGTTCCACATGGATGTCGCGGCCCCAGACCGCGTCCAGCAGCTGCTCGCGGGAGAAGACGCGGCCCGGGTGCTGCATGAAGAACTCCAGCAGCCGGTACTCGGTGGGGCCGAGATGCAGCGCCCGGCCGCCGCGGGAGACGCGGTGGGCGTCCTGGTCCATCACCAGGTCGCGATAGACCAGCGTGCCCTTGTTGGCGATGGTGCCGGAACGGCGCAGCAGCGCGCGGATGCGGGCGAGCAGGCTCTCCATGGTGAAGGGCTTCGCGATGTAGTCGTCCGCCCCGGTGTCGAGCGCCCGGACGGCGTCCTGGTCCTCGGTCCGCGCCGTCACCATGATGATCGGCAGGTCGCGGGTGTTCGGGCGGCGGCGCAGCTGCCGGCAGACCTCAAGGCCGGAGAGGACGGGAAGCATCCAGTCGAGCAGCACGAGGTCGGGGCGGGATTCGGCGACGCGCATCAGCGCCTCCTGCCCGTCGCCCGCCTCCTCCACCCGGAAGCCCTGCTTTTCCAGGTTGTAGCGCAGCAGCGTCAGCAGCGGCACCTCGTCCTCGACCACCAGGATGGTCGGGCGGGCGGCGCCCTGGCTGACCTCGGACAATGGCTGCCGTCGCGTCTCGATCTGCATTCCTGCGATCCCCATCAGGTGGGCGGCCGCACCACCGCGTAGGCCGAGCTGTCGGCCTTCGGCCGCTCCTCCGTCAAGATCTCCCCGCGCACCGCGTAGTGCACCGTCTCGGCGATGTTGGTCGCGTGGTCGCCGATGCGTTCCAGGTTCTTGGCGACGAACAGCAGATGCGTCGCCGCGGTGATGTTGCGAGGATCTTCCATCATGAAGGTCAGCATCTCGCGGAAAATGCCGTTGTAGATATCGTCCACCGGCTCGTCCGCCGCCCAGATCTCGTCGGCCCGGGTGGCGTCGTCGCTCACCAGCGCGTCGATCGCGCCCTTCAGGTTCTCCTGCACCAGGGCAGCCAGGCGGCCGAAGCCGTTCATGCTGCCGACCACCGGATGCTCGGCCACCACGATGGTGCGCTTGGCGGCGTTGGAGGCGTAGTCGCCGATCCGCTCCAGGTCGTGGCTGATCTTCATCGCCGCGACGATCAGCCGCAGGTCGGCCGCGACCGGCTGGCGCAGCGCGAGCAGGCGGACGCAGAAGGAGGTGATCTCGCGCTCCATCGCGTCGATCTCGGGGTCGCGCTGCACCACCTCGGCGGCGAGCTCGGCGTCGCGTTGCATCAGCGCGGCGGTCGATTCGGCCACCTGCCGCTCCGCGAGACCCCCCATGCGGACAATCATCTCGCGCAGACGCCGCAACTCCTCCGCATAGGACCGCATCGTGTGCTCTGGAAGCTCCGCCATGGCCCGCTCCTCAGCCGAAGCGCCCGGTGATGTATTCCTGGGTCTTCGGGTGGCGCGGCGCAGTGAAGAGCTGGCCGGCCGGCGCCACCTCGATCAGCTCGCCCAGGTAGAAGAAGGCCACCTGGTCGGCGCAGCGCGCCGCCTGCTGCATGTTGTGGGTGACGATGGCAATGGTGAAGTCGCGCTTGAGCTCGTCGATCAGCTCCTCGATCTTCAGGGTGCTGATCGGGTCGAGCGCCGAGGTCGGTTCGTCGAACAGGATCACCTCCGGCCGCACCGCGATGGTGCGGGCGATGCAGAGCCGCTGCTGCTGCCCGCCGGAGAGGCCCATGGCGGAAGTGTTCAGCCGGTCCTTCACCTCGCCCCAGATGGCGGCGCGGGCCAGCGCCCACTCGATCCGCTCGTCCATCTGCGCCTTGTTGAGCCGCTCGTGCAGGCGGATCCCGAAGGCGATGTTCTCGTGGATCGTCATCGGGAAGGGGGTGGGCTTCTGGAACACCATGCCGACCCGGGCGCGCAGCTCGTTCACGTCCACGTCGTCGTCGAGGATGTTCTGCCCGTCCATGATGACCTCCCCGGTCGCGCGCTGGCCGGGGTAGAGACTGTACATGCGGTTCAGCACGCGGAGCAGGGTGGACTTGCCGCAGCCGGAGGGCCCGATCATGCCGGTGACCTGGCGGTCCGGGAGGTCGAGCGAGATGCCCTTCAGGGCCTTGTTCTCGCCGTAGTAGAAATCGAGCTTGCGGATGGCGATTCGCACATCGGCGTTCAGCGCGGCGGTGGACCGCGCCTGCATGCCGCCGAAGCTGCGCCCGGCATCCTCTGCCACGTGCGGGCCCGTCGCTGCGCTCATCGCCGATCCCCTGCCTGGCCCTGTGTCACCGACCGCGTAGCACGATGCGTGCGACGATGTTGAGCGCCAGCACGCCGAAGGTGATTATCAGCGCGCCGGCCCAGGCCAGCGCCACCCAGTCCGCGAAGGGCGAGCCCGCATACTGGTAGATGGTCACCGGCAGGCTCGCCATCGGCTGCCACAGGCTGGTGGACCAGTTGAGGTTGCCGAGCGAGGTGAAGAGCAGCGGCGCCGTCTCGCCCGCGATGCGGGCGATCGCCAGCAGCACGCCGGTGATGATGCCCGAGATTGCCGCGCGGTAGCAGACCTTCGTGATCATCTTCCACTTCGGCGCGCCGAGGCCGATCACCGCCTCCCGCAACGTGTTCGGGATCAGCTGCAGCATGTCCTCGGTCGTCCGCACGACGATCGGGATGACGATGATGGCGAGCGCGATGGCGCCCGCGATGCCGGAGAAGCCGCCGAAGGGCAGCACGGCGAACTGGTAGACGAAAAGGCCGATCAGGATGGAGGGCGCCGAGAGCAGCACGTCTGAGACGAAGCGGACGGTGTTGCCGAGCGCGGAGCCGCGCGCGTATTCGGCGAGGTAGGTGCCGACGAGGAGGCCGATCGGCGTGCCGATCAGCGTCCCGAGCGCGGTCTGGATCAGCGTGCCCACGATGGCGTTGAGCAGGCCGCCGCCGGAGCCGGGCGGCCGCGTCTCCGTCGTGAAGACGTTGAGGCTGAGGCCCGCGAAGCCTTGCCAGAGCAGCGTCACCAGGATGGAGGCAAGGAAGAGCAGGCCGATGAGGGTCGCCGCGATGCAGAGGCCGCGCACCAGCCCGTCCTTCGCCTTGCGCCGCCGGCCGAGCGCGCGCGAGACGCCCGGATCGCGCTGCGGCGTGCCGATCGGGGCGCTGTCGAGTGCGGTGGTGCCCATCGCCTCAGGCCTTCAGCCGCGGCCGCAGCAGCAGCCGGGAGATCGCCAGCACGATGAAGGAGATAACGAAGAGGATGAAGCCGAGGGCGAGCAGCGAGGCGAGCTTCAGGCTGCCCGCCGGGCTTTCCGGGAATTCCAGCGCGACGAGGGAGGCGATGGTGTTGCCCGGGGAGAAGATGCTCTCGCCGATGCGGTTGGTGTTGCCGATGACGAAGGTGACCGCCATCGTCTCGCCGAGCGCGCGGCCGAGGCCGAGCATGATGCCGCCGACCACCGAAA
>DASQVL010000190.1:0-4274 GCA_035640795.1 Crenalkalicoccus sp.
CCCTCGGCCAAGCACCGCTTGCTGCCGCCAGGGCCCGGGGTCGCCCGCCGCCTCGGCACGCATCCATCCCGTCTTGCGCCGCTCCGGACCAAGCAGGCCATCGAGGAACAGCCCCGCCGAGTGCGCCATCCGCTGCCGTCCAAACACCGGCCGCATCCGGGCTTTGGCCGCTCGCAACGACGACGCCCAGAGCTCGAGCGTCGTCTCGAAGGATGCACCGCTCATCAGCTCGCTCCCCGTCACCCGGGGCGAACGCAGCAACTCCGACAAAGTGCAACTGTAATGCTAGAGCAGCTCAGGGTCCGGCATCGGCGCCTCGTGTCGATTCGTGGCGACGAGGCTGCCGTCACGACCTGCCATGAGCGCGGCGTTGGGTGCAGGGAGGCGCCGGGACCCGGGCCGGGTAGCCCGCCGGAGCTGGGCCGTTACGGTCTCGGGCATGCCGTTCAGGCACCTTGCCGCCTGCCGCCACCGCATCCCGCCGGCCCGCTACCGCGTCCGGAACTGGCGGGAGTATGAGGCGGGGCTGACGCGGCGCGGCGACCTGACGCTCCGGTCCTGATGCTCGAGGCTGGCGGAGTCCATCCTTGAGCGCAACGCGCCGGTGGACCTGAACCGCCGTGCGGCCGAGTACGGGGCCGGAGGCTGGAGCGGCTTCGAGCGGACGCTCCTCTCCTGATCTCCGGGGGCGGTTTCGCGCGGGCATGGGGATCGGCCGCCCGGCCGCGCATAGGCTTGCCCCGCAGTAGCATGTGGCAGGCCAAGCCCGCCGAAACCGGCAGCTGGGGTCGCGTGTTGGGCCGAGGCGCCACCCGGCGCGGCCTGAGCGGCGGCCGCGCGCGCTCGGCCGAGGAGGACCAGCCATGCCGGATACGACGGTCGTCAAGGTCGATGGCGCGCACTCGCCGAAGGGGCCGGAGGGCCAGAAGTACCTGGCCAACGGGCGCACGGTGTCGATGCGCCTGTGGGAGAGGGAGCCGCCCGGGGCGGCCAGGCCGCCCGTCCGGCGCGACTACGAGACGGTCGGCTACGCCATCGCGGGCCGTGCGGAGCTGACCGTCGAGGGCCAGATGGTGCGGCTGGACCCTGGCAACTCCTGGGTCGTGCCGAAGGGCGCCGAGCACAGCTACCGGATCCTCGAGGAGTTCACCGCAGTCGAGGCCACCGCGCCGCCGGCGGAGGTGCACGGCCGCGACGCCGCCCAGGCCGGGTGACGCGGTCGCACGGGCCCGCGGGTTGCGGCGCGGCGTTTCGGCATGCGATGTCGCCCGCCTCCTCCGGATGCCGCGGGCGGAGCTTGATGCGCTGTTCGCCCGCAGCGACCCGGGTCCGATCCCGGACGGCGAATGCAGGGGAACCGTCATCGTCGCGCCGGGCACTGCGCTCGCGACCGGGGCGGCGGCCCTCGTCGGCCTTCTCGCCTGGCAGGGCAAGGTGTTCGACGCGGCGGCCGGCCGGGTCTGGAACCGCGTCCTGCCCCTCGGCCTGCGTGCGGTCACCGCCAAGGTTCGCGAGGGGACGGGCCGGCGGGACGGGCGCGCGTGCATCGTCCTCGACTATTCGGAGACGTCGTTCGTCGCGCGGCGGGTCCGCGACGAGATCCGGCTGGTCCGGCCCGGACTCTACCTGGGCAGGGCGTACTGGGGCGAGGCCCGACTCGTCGACTTCGCGCTTGAGTTCTGAGCGCCGCACCTCCGCCGCGTCGCTTCCCGGCGGCGGCGCAACCCGCCGCGTTCCGATGCCGTTGCCATCGCGCGGAACGGGAGATGCGGCGGTGGCGCGGTCGGGCGAGCGCGGGACGGAGCTCTTGGAGCGGGGCGAGATCCTCTTCTACCGGCCGCGCGTCGAGGACGAGGACCCCTCGGGCCTTGGAGACGTGCAGCGGTTCTACGTCGTGCTTCGCCCGGACCGGGGCGGCAAGCTCCGGCTGCTCGTCCTCGGGCGGAAGCGCCTGCCGGCTGCCGGCGCGCACGAGCGCGTCTGGGGCTTCGTGGACCTCGTCACCGATGACGCCGGGGCGCTGGAGCGGAGCCTGCACGGCGGGGCGTATGAGACGAAGACGCGTGGGGAACGGCACCAGCCCGCCGCGCGCCCGGCGGGCGCCGGCGCCTACGCCGTCTCACTCGAGGACGGGCGGATGCACCTGTCCTACGCGCTCGGGCTGCCCGGGCGGCCGGCCGACGTGCAGCGGGCCTTCGTCGCCCCCGAGGCGAGCTACGCGCTCTCGGTCAAGAACCCGAAGGTGGGGCAGCCCCGAGGCACGGGCCTTGCCGGGGCCGAGAAGGCCGACTTCCCGGAAGATCTGCAGCGCAAGTTCCACGGCCGGCGCTTCGCCGCGGAGGACGTGCGCCTGCTCGATGTCGAGGGTGCCGAATTCATGTTGGTCGGTGCGCACGAGGATCCCGAGCGGGCTTACGGCCTCGGCCTCGACACCCCGCGCGGCGAGCGGCATCGGGCCGAGATCGACCGCGAGCTGCGGGACCTGCCGTCGCGGCACCCGACCGAGCCCCTGCTCGGGGGGCGCTGGGACTAGGAGACGAGCCGCTTTCGGTCGGACGGCCCGCGCGTCAGGCCCGGTCCGTCACCGCCGTCCCACCCTCGTGCCTGGCGCAATGGGCGCAGCAGAAGACGCGCCCAAGGTCGCCGCGACCTATCGGGAGCGGGTCGGGCGGTGGCAGCTGCCGGTGCTCGCCGGGATCATCACCGCGCCCACCCTGCGGCAGGACGGCAGCGTGCTGAGCGAGCCCGGCTACGATCCGGCAAGCGGCTTGCTGCTGGACCCCTGCGGCGTGGCCTTCCCGCCGATCCCGGAGCAGCCGGATTGGGACGCCGCGCGCGAGGCCATCTCGGAGTTGCTGCAGCTGATCGAGACCTTTCCGTTCGTCGCCGACACGGACCGCGCCGTGGCGATCTCGGCCATCCTGACCGCCTGCCTCCGGCGCTGGCGGCGGCGCTGTCCGAGCTGCGGGCCTACCATGTGGCCGGCCGCCCCCGATAGGCGAACCCGCTCGGCTCGTTCGAGGAGTGGAGCAACTGGGTCCGCGGCGCGCTGCTCTGGCTGGGACTGGAGGACCCGATCGCCTCCATGGAGGAGGTCCGGGGGCTGGACCCTGCGCTGGATGCGCTGACGGCTGTCCTGACGCAGTGGCACGAGGTGATCGGGACCGAGCGCGTGTCCTGCCGCGAGATCATAGACCGGGCCACCGCCCAGCAGACGCCGACGGTGGCGACGAGGAGCTACAGCCGCGCGGAGTTCGTCTATCCCGACTTCCGGGAGGCGCTGCTGACCGTCGCGGGCGACGGTGGGGTGGTGAACGGGCGACGGCTGGGTCGTTGGCTCGCTGCACACCAGAACCACATCGTGCAGGGGCTCATGCTCACCCGATGCAGCCTGCATCGCGGCATCTCGACGTGGCAGGTCGAGAGCGTGCTGGCGAGTGAGTCAGCGCAGTGCTGCGCGCGCGCTGGTTTGTGGCGTGGTGGGTTTGGTGGGTTTCGAGGGGTAGTTTTACCTCACGCGGGCGAAGTGTCAGATCGGCATGTGAGTGTGTGTATGTGCATTGACAGTTTTAGAGTATGGGTTGGAAGAAACCCACCAAACCCACCGCGCGGAGCAGCAGGCGCGCGGCCCACGCCGGACAAGCGGCGTCAGCGCCGTCCCTGCCCGCCCACAAAAAGGCAGCCATCGCAGCGCCGCGTGGTGCATCGCAATCACGGTGCGTTGCTGCACTGATTCCTCGCGTGGTATCCTACGCACATCGCATCGCGCGTGTCGGGCGCGCGCGCGATGGAGCGACAAGAGTGAGCCGCAGGCCCTTCACGCCGAGCGACGAGCAGCGTCGGATCGTCAAGGCGATAGCCGGCTACGGCGTGCCGCACGAGGACATCGCGCGGGTCGTCCGCTGCAGCCCGCCCACGCTCCGCAAGCGCTTCCGCCAGGAGCTGGACACCGCGACGATCGAGGCGAATGCGCGCGTGGCGCAGTGCCTCTACCAGCAGGCGACAACGCCCGGGAACATCGCGGCGACGATCTTCTGGCTGAAGGCGCGCGCCGGCTGGCGCGAGAAGCAGCAGGTCGAGGTGACGGGGCGGGACGGCCAGGCGCTGGAGCCCCCGGTGGTGGTCATCCGCCGCATGATCGTCGATCCCGCCGAGGGCGCGGCCGCCGGCGGACCGCCGCTGATCGAGGGGGAGCGCGCGTGACAACGACGGGAGCGGGGGCGGTGTTTCCGCCCTACAACAGGGCGCGGGTGGACGAGCTGATCCCGTACGCC
>DASQVL010000191.1:0-5002 GCA_035640795.1 Crenalkalicoccus sp.
GGCGGCTGTGCCGTGGTGCCACGACTCCCCGGCTGGCGCCCGGATCCTCGGGCTCGTTGAACTCGTCGCCCATCCATCGCTCCCATCAGCCGTCCGGCAAATGCGGCCGCGACCACGCCGCGCGTGGTTCATCGAGCCTTACCAGAGGCGATGGCGGGCCGGAAGCGCCACCGAATCAGGTGGTGCGCTGCGCGGCGGCGAGTTGCGCCGAGATCGCTGCGGCGATGTCGGCGGGCCTGGTATCCGGCCGGAACAGCGCGCGCACCCGGGCATCCGGCCCCACCAGGTAGACGAAACTGGAATGGTCCATCAGATACTCGGTCATGCCGGGCCGTTCTGACTTGGCGTAGTAGACGCGGTAGCGGCGGGCGGCCTCTGCGATCTGCTCCGGCGTGCCGGTCAGTCCGACCATGCGCGGATCGAAATTCGGGACGTAGGTGGCGAGCTGCTCCGGCGTGTCGCGCTCCGGGTCCACGGTGATGAAGACGGGGACGACCTGCGCGGCCTTGTCGCCCAGATCCTGCATGGCGGCGGCGATGGTCCCGAGCTCGGTCGGGCAGACATCGGGGCAGAAGGTGTAGCCGAAATAGACCAGCATCCAGCGGCCGGCGAAGTCGCGCTCCGTCACCGCCCGGCCATGCTGGTCGGTCAGGTTGAACGGCCCGCCGAGGTTGAGGCCGGCGAGCGGCGTCGCACCCGCCGGCGGCGTCGTCCCGCCGCCACCGAACAGCGCGGCGAGGCGGGTGGCGAGGGCCTCCCCCGGCCCCTCCCCCGGCGCCCGCGTGAGCCAAGCATAGGCCCAGGCGCCGCCGAGGACGAGGATGAGCAGGAGGGCGAGCAGCCGGGCCGTGCGCAGCATGGCCGGTAGATAGAGCCGCCCCGGCGCAGCCGCCAGGGTCGCGCGGCCCGCGATCGCCGGCCCTGAGCGCCAGGGCGTTTTCACCCGTGCCGTGCACGGCTGCAATGCCCTGGCATTCTGTTCCTGATCGCATGTCCCGCAGCGAACCGCGCACACTTCGCCTGGAAATGCTCTATCTCGTTGTTTGGAGAGCAGATTCACGCCTCCGGGCGATGCCGCCCTACGGCGATCTGCTCTAGTGCCGCGGCGCGTCCAGCGCGCCCGAGGGCTGCGGGGAGGAGAAGGCGGCATCCGCGAAGGCTTCCTCCCAGCTGCCGCTTGTGCTGGCGCGGGAATACTCGGTCGCGCGGTTCTCGAAGAAGTTGGTGTGCTCGATCGCGTTCAGCATCTCGTCGAGCCAGGGCAGCGGGTTCTTCTCGGTCTGATAGAGCGGCGCGAGGCCGAGCTGCTGCAGGCGGCGATCGGCGATGAAGCGGATGTAGCGCTTGGTCTCGGCGGCATCGAGGCCCTGCACGCCGCCCAATTCGAAGGCGAGGTCGATGAAGGCGTCCTCATGGTCCACGATGGTGGCGCAGATCAGCGTGATCTCGCGTCGGAGCTCCTCCGTCCAGATCTCCGGATTCTCCTGGATGAAGGTGCGGAAGAGGCGGATGACCGAGAGGCAGTGCAGCGTCTCGTCGCGCACGGACCAGGAGACGATCTGGCCCATGCCCTTCATCTTGTTGAAGCGCGGGAAGTTCATGAGGATGGCGAAGGAGGCGAAGAGCTGCAGGCCTTCGGTGAAGGCGCCGAAGGCGGCGAGCGTCTTGGCGATCTCCTCCTTCGAATCCACGCGGAAGCCCTGCATGTAGTCGTACTTGTCCTTCATCTCCTTGTAGCGGAGGAAGGCGGTGTACTCGACCTCCGGCATGCCGATGGTGTCGAGCAGGTGGGAGTAGGCGGCGATGTGGATGGTCTCGATGTTCGAGAAGGCGCTGAGCATCATCAGCACCTCGGTCGGCTTGAACACCTGCGCGTAGTGCTTCATGTAGCAGTTGTTCACCTCGACATCCGCCTGGGTGAAGAAGCGGAAGATCTGCGTCAGCAGGTTCCGCTCGGCCTCGGTGAGGGTCTTCTGCCAGTCCTTCACGTCGTCGGCGAGCGGCACCTCCTCCGGCAGCCAGTGGACGCGCTGCTGGGTCAGCCAGGCGTCATAGGCCCAGGGGTAGCGGAAGGGCTTGTAGACCGGGTTGGCGGTGAGGAGGTCGAGGCGGGGCGCGGTGCCGTCGGGCATGGGGTCGCGGGTCCTTCTTCAGGCGTCGAGCCAGGCGCGCAGGCGCGGCGAGGTCAGGCCACCGCGAGGCAGCCATGTCCCGGAGCCAAGCTGACCGGCAGGGCCTCCGATGCGCGAGGTGAGCGGCAAGCCTCATGCAACGCAACATCCAGAACTCTGATGGTCTGCCCTGACGTTTTAAAGCGCAATCGGCATGCGCCCCCCTCCATCTGGGCAAATCACCCTGGGCAAGTCACTGGCACGCCAGGCACTCCTCGTAATTCGTCGCCCCCTGCGCCACCGCGGCCACCAGCGGCAGCGGCGCCTGCTCCACGGGGTCGTTCGCGACGAGGCCGAGCCGCGGCTGCGCGGCCACCTTCTCGCTCACCGTATCCGCCCGCTGAATGGACAGGCTGCGGCAGTAGTACAGCGACTTCACGCCGCGCTTCCACGCCAGCATGTGGATCTGGTGCAGGTCGCGCTTGTGCACATTGGCCGGCAGGAACAGGTTCACCGACTGGCTCTGGCAGATATAGGGCGCGCGGTCCGCCGCATGCTCCACCACCCAGCGCTGGTCGAGCTCGAAGGCGGTGCGGAACACCGCGCGCTCCTGCTCGCTCAGGAAGTCCAGGTGCTGCACGCTGCCCTTGGTCACGGTGATCGAGGTCCAGGTCTCCTCGTCGTCCCGCCCGTGCCGCGCTAGCACCTTCTTCAGGTAGGGGTTGCGGACGATGTAGCTGCCCGAGAGCGTCTTGTGGTTGTAGACGTTCGCCGCGATCGGCTCGATCCCGGCACTCGCGCCGCCGCAGATGATGGAGATGGAGGCGGTAGGGGCCACCGCCATCTTGTGGGAGAAGCGCTCCATCACCCCGTATTCGGCGGCATCCGGGCAGGGGCCGCGCTCCTCGGCCAGCATCCGGCTCGCCGCGTCGGCCTGGGCGCGGATGTGGCGGAACATGCGGGTGTTCCACACCTTGGCGATGACGCTCTCGAAGGGCACGTCCTGCGCCTGCAGGAAGCTGTGGAAGCCCATGACGCCAAGGCCGACGCTGCGCTCCCGCATCGCGCTGTACTTCGCCTTGGCCATGGTATCCGGCGCGCTGTCGATGAACTCCTGCAGCACGTTGTCGAGGAAGCGCATCACGTCCGGGATGAAGCGCTTATCGTCCTTCCACTCGAACCAGGTCTCGAGGTTGAGGGAGGAGAGGCAACACACGGCCGTCCGCTCCCGCCCGTGCTGGTCGACGCCGGTGGGCAGCGTGATCTCCGAGCAGAGGTTGGAGGTCTTCACCTCGAGCCCCGCGAGCTTGTGGTGCTCGGGCTGCGCGCGGTTCACGTGGTCGGCGAAGATCAGGTAGGGCTCGCCGGTCTCGATGCGCGCCGTCAGGATGCGGATCCAGAGCGACCGCGCCGCGACCTTCTTGACGATGGCGCCGTCCTTCGGACTGGTCAGCGCCCACTGCTCATCGGCCTCGACCGCGCGCATGAAGGCGTCCGGCACCAGGATGCCGTGATGCAGGTTCAGCGCCTTGCGGTTCGGGTCACCCCCCGTGGGCCGGCGGATCTCGATGAACTCCTCGATCTCCGGGTGGCTGACCGGCAGGTAGACGGCGGCCGAGCCGCGGCGGAGCGAGCCCTGGGAGATCGCCAGCGTCAGCGAATCCATGACGCGGATGAAGGGCACGACGCCGGAGGTCTTGCCGTTCTGCCCGACCCTCTCGCCGATCGAGCGGAGATTGCCCCAGTAGCTGCCGATGCCGCCGCCCTTGGCGGCCAGCCAGACATTCTCGTTCCACAGGCCGACGATGCCCTCCAGGCTGTCGGAGGCCTCGTTCAGGAAGCAGGAGATGGGCAGCCCCCGCGTCGTGCCGCCATTGGAAAGAACCGGGGTCGCCGGCATGAACCAGAGCTTCGAGATGTAGTCATAGATGCGCTGGGCATGCGCCGCGTCGTCCCCGAAGGCGGAGGCGACGCGGGCGAACAGATCCTGGTACGACTCGCCCGGCATCAGGTAGCGGTCCGCGAGGGTCGCCTTGCCGAAATCGGTCAGCAGGGCGTCGCGCCCGCGGTCCACCTGAACCTGGCAGTGGCCGGCAAGCTGGACCGCATCGAACACGGCGACTTCCCCCTCTATCCGCCCGACCGGAGCATGCATGCAGTGCGGCCTCCACACAAGATATTGGCGCGAGCCGACTAGTCTAACACCAAATCAGGTATCCGGTTGCAGATTCTGCGGCGCGCCGAAAGCCCCGGGCAGCTGCCGATGTTCACCAAACGTTCGGCAACGAGTTGGCCCGATCGCGCGGCCCGTCAAGCCGCCGCCACCCGCCCCAGGGCCGCCGAGGGCGCGCCGGGCCGGATTGTCCCCGATCTCCCCGCAATCCCCGTTTTCCACAGCCTCAGGGCCGGCCCGGGCGTGGCACGATGCGGCCTCGAATCGAGGAGAATGCCATGCCCGCCCCGTCCCGCCGCCTTGCCCTGCTGCTCGCCGCCGCGCCCCTCATCACCGCCGGCCCCGCCCGGGCCCAGGTGCCCTCGATCCGACTGTTCCGGGTGGTCGGGCCGCGGGACGAGGTGGTGATCGGCATGACCGAGGCCGAGCTGGCCCGGCTCGGCGAGGGGCCGGAGGTGGCGCGCCTGGCCCGTGCCCTGGTGGCCCAGGGCCAGCTCACCGCCTGGCAGTATGCGGTGGGCCGGGCACCCGATGGCGGCACGCGCTACGCGGCGACGCACCGCATCGCCGTGCTGCGCAATGACGCGCTCCGCATTGAGCCGCTCGCCGCCGTCCTGCCCGTCGCGCCGCCGCCGGCGGAGTAGCCCGCTATCGCCCTGGCTGCGCCCGCCGCAGGCGGACGCGCCGGCGCGTTGAGCATCGCCTGCTCGCACATGCT
>DASQVL010000192.1:0-5314 GCA_035640795.1 Crenalkalicoccus sp.
ATGGGGCTGGGCCGAAGCACCATCACGGACATCACCAAGCGCCACCGAGACCCGTCGCCGGACATCCCACCCGAGCGGTGTTCCCGGCCCGCCCCGCTCGGCGTGACCCCTGCAATCGCCCGCGCATCGGCCCGCCTCGCATGGACCGACCCTACCCCGCGGGCGCTCCGCGGCTGCCCGGCTCGTCGGCCTTTGCGGTCCCGTCCAGGTAGTCGGCCAGGGTCGCGCTCGCGGTCAGCATGTGGGCGCGCATGAGGCGCGCGACCTCCTCGCCGTCGCCGCGGAGCACCTGCCGCACCACCGCATCATGCTCCTCGTGGGATTGGGCGAGGCGCTGCCTGCTCCGGAACTGCGCCCGGCGGAACGGCGCAAGCCGCAGCCGCAGGGCGGTGGCGTGGTCGGCCAGGAAGGTGTTGTGAGTACCCCGGTAGAGCGCCGAGTGGAAATCGCGGTTGAAGCCGTCGTAGCGTTCCACGTCGCCGCGCTCGACGGCCTCGTGCGACCGGCGGTGCAGCGCCTGCAAGGCGAGCCGCTCGACCGCGGTCATCCGGTAGGTCGCCAGCCGCGCACACATCGCCTCGGTCTCGGCCATGACCTCGAACATCTCACCGAGACGGTCCGCGGTCAGGGCCGCCACGCGCACGCCGCGTCGCGGCTCGATCTCGACGAGGCCGAGCGCGGCGAGATCGCGCAAGGCCTCCCGCACCGGGGTACGCGAGACGCCGAAGCGTTCGGCGACTGCCTGCTCATCGATCTCTGCGCCCGGTGCCAGCTGGCCAGAGGTGATCTCGTCCGCGAGCCTGACCCGGATCGCCTCGGACAAGGTGGGCGACGGGGAGGCGGCCGCCGACGGCAGCGCGAGGAGTCTTCCCTCCGCATCGGCTTGCCTCCTGGGCGGCATCGGGCGTCCTCAGTCCCCGTGGCGGCCGCCAGCGCGCACCGCGATGCGCGCAGGCGGGCAAGTGTCGGCGATCCGCACCGCCGGCCGAAGCCGGAGGCATGCGCGCGATCCTATCTGCGCCGCGCAGTGAAGACACTGGCCGTCTCGGACGTCGGCGCCGCATCGGTCCGCCCACCGGGCGGCGCTTGCGAGCGCCTTCCGGGCATCGGCCGCGGCCGGGAGGTCTCGCGAGCACGTGACGTTCCGTCCCGATACCTCCATCTATTTTATACAACTATGGCCTCTCTCCGGGCCGTTGTATAGCGAGCTCCCGATATAACGCGGCCCTGTATTCAAAACGACGGCCGCTTCGGCCACGGGGAAAGTTCGAGGGAGAGTCGCATGCTGCCGTCGACCGACTTGACGCCCATCCCGTCCGTTGCGCCCGCACCGCGCGCCTGGCTGGAGCGCCTCTGGTCCACCATCGCCGATCGGGGCCGGCCCTACGCGAAGGTGCCGGAGGCATCGGCGCCGCCGCTCGACCGGGCCAAGCGCCTGGCTGAGGCGCTCCTCTCCGAGCGCGGCGAGGCCTCGGGCGCGGCGATCGCGCGCGAGCTGCATGCCGCCCTGCCCAGCCTGGGCCACGCCGACCGGACCGCATTCTACCGCTTCCTCGCGGACAGGTTCGGTCCCGGGGTGGACGCGCTGCGCGCCGCCGCGGAGGCCTATCTCGTCGATGCGACGCAGGAGCAGGCCGTGCGGCTCGCGGCGGCCGCCGAACCCCCGCGCCAGGAGCTGCTGCGGCGCATGAACATGGTGCCCGGCGGCACCGCCGCCCTGGTCCGGATGCGCGAGGAGCTGCTCGGCCTGCTGCGGGCCGAGCCGGGGCTGCGGGTCCTGGACGCCGACCTCCGGCACCTGTTCGCCTCCTGGTTCAACCGCGGCTTCCTGGAGCTGCGGCGGATCGACTGGCAGACCCCGGCGGCGGTGCTGGAGAAGCTGATCGCCTACGAGGCGGTGCACGAGATCCAGGGCTGGGAGGACCTGCGCCGGCGCCTCGCCGCCGATCGGCGCTGCTTCGGCTTCTTCCACCCCGCCCTGCCCGGCGAGCCGCTGATCTTCGTCGAGGTCGCGCTGGTGCAGGGCCTCGCCGCCGCGGTGCAGCCGCTGCTGTCGCGCGACGACCCGCCGGGCGACCCGGCGCGAGCGGACACGGCGATCTTCTACTCCATCTCCAACTGCCAGGAGGGGCTGCGCGGCATCTCCTTCGGCAACTTCCTGATCAAGCAGGTGGTGGAGGAGCTGAAGGCGGAGCTGCCCCAGCTCGCCCGGTTCTCGACCCTCTCGCCAGTGCCGGGCTTCCGCCGTTGGCTCGAGCGGCGGCTCGACGCCTCGGGCGCGGACGCGGCGGCCGACGCCGCGGTGTTCCGCGAGGACGAGGCCGGACGGCTGACCGCGGCCGCGGGCGACACCGTGGCCGGCGCGACCGACGCCTTCCGTTCGCTGGCCGAGGACGGCGCGTGGTGGCGGGACACGGCCCGCGCCGGCGTGCTGCGGGAGCCGCTGCTGCGGCTGTGCGCCAAGTACCTGACGCGGCCGAACAAGGGCGTGGGCGGCATCGACCCGGTGGCGCGCTTCCACCTCGGCAACGGCGCGCGGCTGGAGCGCATCAACTGGCTCGGCAACACCGCGCCCCGGGGCATCAAGGAGTCCTTCGGGGTGATGGTGAACTACCTCTACGACCCCGAGGCCATCGAGGCGAACCACGAGGCCTTCGTGCACAGCGGCGCGGTGGCGCGCTCCGCGCAGGTCGACGCCCTGCTGTCGCTGCCGGCCCTGCTGCCGGAAGCACCGCCCGCGAAGCGCCGCCTCCCCCGCATCCGGGCGGGCTGAGGCACGGCCGCGACCGATGACGGCGCGCTGGCCGGGGGCCGTCGGGATGCCCCCAACCGCCGGAGTTTCGACGAGGAGCAAGCAAATGACGCAATCCCCCACGGCCCCGCTGCAGGGTGTCCGGGTGCTCGATCTGACGCGCGTGCTGGCGGGACCGACCTGCACCCAGATGCTGGGTGATCTCGGTGCGGACGTCATCAAGGTCGAGCGGCCCGAGGCCGGCGACGACACCCGCGGCTTCGCGCCCCCCTTCTGGCCGAACACGCAGGAGAGCGCCTACTTCCTCGGCGCCAACCGCAACAAGAAGTCGGTCACCCTGGACATCGCCAGCCCGGAGGCCAGGCCATCGTCCACCGGCTGCTGGAGGAAGGCATTCGATGCCGCTCACTTCGGCGGCCTCGGCCGATTCGCCGCGGCGCATGTGCATTTCGGCGTGGTTGATGCCGAACGCCTTCACCTCGATGACGACATGGCCGGCCTTGGGCTCGGGATCGGGAATGTCCTTGTAGACCAGGCTGTCGAGGCCTCCGAACTTCTCCAGGACGATGGCACGCATGGCGGCTCTCCGGACGGGGTCTGAAGAGTCAGCGAGCGAGGAAGTCGCGGATCGTTGCGGCGATCTCGGGGGCATGCGTCTCCAGAGCGAAATGGCCGGTGTCGAAGAAGCGGACGACGGCGTCGGGCATGTCGCGCCTGAAGGCCTCGGCGCCGGCCGGCAGGAAGAACGGGTCATTCTTGCCCCAGGTGGCGAGGAAGGGCGGCCTGTGCGTGCGGGAGTACTTCTGGAAAGTCGGGTAGAGGGCGACGTTGCTCCTGTAGTCACCGAACAGGTCGAGCTGGATTTCGTCAGCGCCGGGGCGGGCCAGGTAGAAGTTGTCGAGCGACTGACCGTCCGGCGACACGGTCGTCCCGTCCGCCACGCCGTGCGTGTACTGCCAATGGGTCGTCTCCGGAGTCAGGAAGGCGCGCAGCGCGTCCCGGTTGGCTTGCGATGGATCCTGCCAGTAGGCGCGGATAGGGTTCCAGCCCTCGCTCAGCCCCTCCTCATAGGCATTGCCGTTTTGCGAGATGATCGCCGCGACGCGTTCCGGATGCCGGGCGGCGATGCGGAACCCGGTCGGCGCACCATAGTCGAAGACGTAGAGGGCAAAGCGTTTCAGGCCGATGATTTCGGTGAAGCGATCGATGGCCTGGGCGATGCGATCGAAGGTGTAGGGGAAACTGGTGCGCGCCGGCATGTCCGACTGGCCGAAGCCGGACAGGTCGGGCGCCACGATGTGGAAGCGATCCCTGAGAAGCGGGATGAGATCGCGGAACATGTGGCTCGCGCTCGGGAAGCCGTGCAGCAGCAGCAGCGCCGGCGCGTCGGCCGGGCCGGCCTCGCGGTAGAAGACCTTCAAGCCGTCGACGTCGGCTGTGCGGTAGGTGGTCGTGGTCATGAACGGCTCCTTCGTGCCTTCGAGAGGGCGGTGCCGAACCGGTTACGGCCTTCAGAATCATGTCGGCGACGCATTCCGGCGCCGTGAGCAGAGGTGTGGCCGACCTCTTCCGATCGGATCTCGGCGCCCATGCGCTGCGCCAAGAACAGCTGTGTCGCCGGACTGATCATCCGATCCTCTTCGGCAATCTGATACCGGGAGAGCTTTGTCGTCCAGGCCGGCTTCGGTGCGTTTTCCTGAATGCACGCCAGCGCAACGGGGCGCTGCGTTGCGGCGAAGGGCGCGGCCTGCTCGGTGGAAGCGTGCTGACAGAAGAAGCCGTGCGCCTCGGGAGCGAGTTGCGGCGACCGCACGCAAACTTCGCAACAGAACCCTTCTGCCCGCGGCGGCGCCGCATGAACGCCGAGCAGCACCGCCGCGCCCGCGCCCACGACTTGGCGGCAGAGAAACTGCGTCCAGCGGGCGGCGCGAGCTCATGCACCGTGCTCCGCGCGCCCGAACTCGGTCCAACACCGGGCAGCCTGACAATGGCGCCAAA
The DNA here is from genome assembly GCA_035640795.1 of Crenalkalicoccus sp. GTDB lineage: Bacteria > Pseudomonadota > Alphaproteobacteria > Acetobacterales > Acetobacteraceae > DASQVL01. Next base: position 4,751 of record DASQVL010000192.1, read on the forward strand.
CGGGGCCCGCTGAGCGGGACGTGACAAGCGTAACGCGTTCGCCCGACTTCGACATGGTGTCGTAGCGCGCCTCATCTATCGTCGCGCGTCGTCGTCATGCGCAAGGCACGGCGTCTTGCCGGACGGGAGCCGCAGGTGCCTACGGACCACGCCCTGATGCGGCGCCGCCTGGACAGAGCAAAGGTGCGCAACATGCCCCGGACCTCCGTCTCCCCGTTTGAACCTGGTCAAACCGCCGGAAGGCGAGTCGTGCCGACGCGCGCTCCTCGTAGACGGCACAACGGCGCGGCCGCGGTGATGCTGACCTTTGTTCTCGCGCTCGCCACATCCGGACCGGCGCTCGCACAATCGCCGCCAGCGAGCGGAACCCCGCAGCGGATCGGGCCCATTTGGGACTGGTTCAACCACGAGCCGAACCCGGCGGAGATCGAGGCGCAGCGGCACGCGCGTGGCCTCGTCGACAACGCCAGGGCGGAGGCGGCGAGCGCGGCGGAGGTCGACCGTTTGTACCGCGAACTCACCGGTGAGGATCCGTCGAGTAATCTCGGGGTCGGCGAGCGCGCG
>DASQVL010000193.1:0-5271 GCA_035640795.1 Crenalkalicoccus sp.
TTGAGGCCCTCGCGCACGATCGCCTGGGCCAATACGCAGGCCGTGGTCGTACCATCGCCCGCATTATCGTTGGTCTTCTGGGCCGCTTCGCGCACCATCTGCGCGCCCATGTTCTCGAACTTCTCGGCGAGCTCGATTTCCTTCGCCACCGTCACGCCGTCCTTGGTGATGCGCGGGGCGCCGAAGCTCTTGTCGAGCACGACGTTGCGGCCCTTGGGGCCGAGCGTCACCTTCACCGCATCGGCCAGGATGTCGACACCGCGCAGCATGCGCTCGCGGGCGACTGCGCCGAACCTGACGTCCTTCGCTGCCATGTCTCTGTCGTCCTCCTCCTGTGTGACCTTGGAACAGGGCTCAGCTGGCCCGCTTCGCGGTGGCGCGGTCTTCGAGGATGCCGAGGATGTCGGACTCCTTCATGATCATCAGCTCCTCGCCATCGAGCTTCACCTCGGTGCCCGACCACTTGCCGAACAGGATGCGGTCGCCCGCCTTCACGTCGAGCGGCCTGAGCTCGCCCCTGTCGTTCAGCGTGCCGGAGCCGACGGCGAGGACCTCGCCCTCCTGCGGCTTCTCCTTGGCCGTATCGGGGATGATGATGCCGCCCGCCGTCTTCTCCTCCGCGTTGACGCGGCGGACCAGAACGCGGTCATGCAGGGGACGGAACTTCATGCGGTTCTCTCCTCGCGTCTTGCCGTCGACTGCCTCGGTCCTCGTGGAACCCCCGGCGCCGGCCCGCGGCGGTCCGCGGCCACCGGCGCCGGTGTCCCGCGCACGCCCTCACGCCAGGGGGATGCGCCGCGGCCGCGCCTCGGCCGTCTTGGGCAGCGTCAGCGTCAGCACGCCGTCCTCAAGCTGCGCCGCAATGCGCTCGCGGTCCACCTTCTCGGGCAGGGTGAAGGAGCGCGCCCAGTGCCCGACATTGTACTCCGTGTAGACCGGCTCCATGCCGCCATACTTCGAGGGGTCGATCCTCGCCTCGACGCGCAGCACGTCGTCCTTCAGCTCGACCTCGACCGCGTCGCGGGCGACGCCCGGCACCTCCATGGCCACCGTCAGCGCGTCCTCCGTCTCCCACACATCCGTGAGCGGGGCGTAGAAGCGGCCCGGGACGGTCCGCTCCTCCCTGGTCGCCACCTCCCGCTTCTCGCGCACCGCGAGTTCCTGCTGGTCAGCCATCGCTCCCTCCATTGCGTCCAGTGATCGCCTCGCCATCGGCAGTCAGTTCACCGGGATCGTCCGCGGCCTGTCGCGCGCGGCGCGCGGCAGAAGCAGCGCGAGGAGCCCGTCGCGGCACTCGGCCTGCACGGCGTCGGCGTCGATCTCGAAGGGCAGCGTGATCGCCCGGTCGAACCGCCCGCCCAGCCGCTCGCGGCGGTGCACGCCCGCGCGCTCGGCGAAGCCCACGGACTTCACGCCGGAGATGCGGATCGTGTTGCCCTTCACCTGCACCTCGAGGTCCGAATTCCTGACGCCGGGCACCTCGGCGATGATGGCGAAGTCGTCGCCCTTGCGGAACACGTTGACCGGCGGGTAGGCGCCGCCGCCGCTCGGCCCGGCATCGAGCCAGCGGCTGCCGCGGAAGGCCTCAAGGGCCTGCTGGAGGCCAAGCAGCGCGTCGAATGGGTTGGCGAACAGGGCCATGGTCTCGCTCTCCCTCCCGTTCAGGAGGCGGGGTAGCGCCGGACGGCCGCCCGACCGAGCCCGCGCATCCGTTGCGCGGGCAACGGGTCTGGCACTCTCCCGCCTCGAGTGCCAGAGGAGCTAGGCGGCGGCGGCGCGAGGTCAAGAGGCTCACGACCGGCATCGAGTGTCGAGTGCCGCATCCGCCCGCCGCCACCCCGGATCCGGATGGGCAGGTCCGCCCCCTCCCACCCGGATGAGCCGCGCCTCCCGCAGCATCTGCGCGACGTCTTGACCATCGGCAGCCCCGCGTACTGCACTTCTCGCGCCACCATGCCTCGCGCACGCCCTCGCGGTGCAGGCGAATACGGCGAGCCCGACGGGCCGGCGCCAGCGGGGAGGACGGGATGGTTCCATGGCGCCGCACCGGGGCGTGCCTGGCGGCGGGCGTCATGGCGGGCTGCGCAGCCGGCGCTGCTGCCGCCCAGACCCCGCCCGCGGAGGAGGGGGTCGCCAGCGAGTTGCCCCCGACTGTTGTGGTCGCACCGGCGCCGCTGCCTGCCACGGCCGGGGGCGTGCCCCGCGACCGGCTGCCCTATCTGGTGCGAAGCTTCTCGGCCGAGGCGCTGGATCGCGGAAGCGGACGGGTCGACCTGCCGGCTGCGCTGGAGCGTGAGCTCGGCGCGGTCTCCCTGGTCGATGCGCAGTCGAACCCCTTCCAGCCCGACTTCCAGTTCCGCGGCTTCTCCGCCTCGCCGCTGCTTGGCACGCCGCAGGGCATCGCCGTCTACCAGGATGGCGTGCGGATCAACGAGGCCTTCGGTGATGCCGTCAACTGGGACCTGATCCCGGAGAACGCCATCCGGCAGGTCGAGCTGCTCGGTTCCAATCCCATCTTCGGGCTGAACGCCATCGGTGGCGCGCTGTCGCTGCGGATGAAGGACGGGTTCACCGCCCCCGGGACGCGGCTGCAGGCCCTTGGCGGCTCTTTCGGCCGCTACTCGCTGAGTGGCGAATACGGCGTGCAGGTGGGCAACGTCGCCGCCTACCTGGCCGCCGAGGGGCTGAACGAGGATGGCTGGCGCCGGCACTCGCCCTCCCGCCTGCGCCGCCTCTACGCCGATCTCGGCTTCCGGGGTGAGCGGGCGGAGCTGCACCTCAGCCTGACCGCGGGCCGGAGCCGGCTGACCGGCAACGGGCCCGTCCCGGTCGAGCTGCTGGCCGCGGATCGCCGCGCCCTGTTCACCTATCCCGACCGCACCGTGAATGACCTGCTGATGCTGAGCACGCGGGCCAGTTACCAGATCACCGATACGCTCTCCGCCCAGGCGCTCGCCTATGTCCGGCGCTTCCGGCAGAGCACCTTCAATGCCGACATCGCGGATTTCGCGGCCTGTGCCGAAGACGATCTGGCCGGGCAGCTCTGCTCCGGGAATGGCGTCCCGGTCGTCGACGCCACATCCGGGCAGCCGGTGTCGGCAGCGCTGCTCGGCGGCGCGCCGGCCGGGGTGCTCAACCGCACCCGCACCAGCACGACCGGCGTGGGTGGCGCGGCGCAGCTCACCTCGACCGCGGAATTCCTCGGGCACGGCAACACCTTCACCATCGGCCTGGCCTTCGACCGCGCGGGCACGGATTTCAGCGCAGGAACCGAGCTCGGCACGCTGACGCCCGACCGCACCGTGATCGGCCTGGGCGAGGAGATCGCCCTGGCGGACGGCGCCATCGCCCCGGTCCGGCTGCGCAGCACCAACACCTATTGGGGCCTCTACGCGACGGACACGTTGGAGGTGACGGGGCGGCTGGCTGTGACCATGGGCGCCCGCCTCAACGTCGCGGAGATCGATCTCCAGGACCGTCTTGGCACGGCGCTCGACGGAACGCACAGCTTTACCCGGCTGAATCTGTCCGGCGGCGCGACCTATCGGCTGGCCGAGGGGCTGACCGCCTACGCGAACTACGCCGAGGCGAACCGGGCGCCGACGCCGGCTGAGCTGACCTGCGCCGACCCGCTGCGACCATGCGCGCTGGGCGCCTTCTTTCTCTCCGACCCCTCGCTGAAACAGGTGGTCAGCCGGACCGTGGAGGCCGGACTGCGCGGCGACCGGCCGGCGCCGGCGGGGCTTGGACGCCTCACCTGGAACCTCGGCCTGTTCCGCACCGAGGTCGAGAACGACATCCTGAACGTCGCCAGCGAGGTCCAGGGCCGCGGATTCTTCCGCAACGCCGGCGCCACCCGCCGCCAGGGCGTCGAGGCCGGCGCCGCGCTGACCGGGGAGCGCTACCGCCTGGCGCTCGACTACGCCTTCGTCGAGGCCACCTTCCAGGACGATCTCCGCCTGCCCAGCCCCAACAACCCCTTCGCCGACGCGGCCGGAACCATCGCGGTGCGGCGCGGGGACCAGCTGCCGAACGTCCCGCAGCACCGGCTGCGGCTGAACGCGGATCTGCGGCTGACCGACTGGTGGACGGCGGGCGGCACCCTCTCCTACACCAGCGGGCAGTATCTGCGTGGCGACGAGGCGAACCAGCTGCCGAAGCTCGGCGGCTATGTGCTGCTGGGCCTGCGCACGGCCCTGCGCCTCAGGCCCGGGGTCGAGGTCTTCGCCTGGGCCAGCAACCTGTTGAACCAGCGCTACGCGACCTTCGGCACGCTCTTCAGCCTGGAGACCGCCAACGCGGCGGGGCTGGCGCTCAGCGATCCCCGGACGGTCTCACCAGGCGTGCCCCGCGCGGCCTTCGCCGGTATCCGCATCTCGTTCTGACGGCGGGCGCGCCCTTCAGTTCTCGTCCTGGCGCGCGATCTCCCGCAGGTCGTCCGCCGAAAGCCGCAGGTCGTAGCGGCGGCCCTCGGCGGTGTAGGCGTCGTCCACCTCCCAGGTGCGGCCGCCGTCCTCGCGTTCGATCTCCTTCCACCGGACGAATCCGCGCTCGCGCAGCACCGCCTCGATCCGCGCGCGCTCCGCCGGGGACGGGGCGTCGTCGGGGGTGGTCGGTCGCTGCGGGGCTGCCTGTTGCGCCCGGGCGGGCGGCACGGCGGCCAGCATCGGGCCGAGGCCCAGGGCGATGGCAGTGGTGGTGATGGCGGCCCGGCGCAAGGTCGTCTGCCGCATCCCGCTTCGCCCCGTCCTCATCCCGGCACCTCGTCCCGGCCCCTCGCCGCCGCTGTGCCGCGATGTCGCAGCGCGTCGGGTGCCCGCCTGCGCCGCCTCAGCGCCGCTGCTGCGTGCCGCTGCTGCCCTGCTGCTGCGAGCCCTGATCCGCGGAAGGATGGCCGCGCAGCACATCCTGCTGATGCGGCGAGGCCGGGGCGGCGCCGCCACTGACGGTCGGGTCCGTGGGCGACTGGGTGCCGGTCTGCTGCTCGCCGGACGGGTGTGAGCGCAGCACCTGGTTCTGGTGCGGGCTGCTCGGCACCCCGGGGGTGGGTGCGGTGCCGCCCTGCTGCGTCGGTTGTTGCGCGGCGGCCGGCAGCGCAATGAGGACCGCGAAGGCGGTCGGGATGATGAAGCCCCGCATGAACCGTCCTCCCTCCAACTGGTTCGAAGGTCAGCGGGCTGATAACGCGCCGCCCTGGGCGGGGAGTTCCCGGTGCCGCCGCGCCATATTGGGCTTCATCCTGGCCGCCGCATCAGCGCGGCGGCTCCGGCG
>DASQVL010000194.1:0-9841 GCA_035640795.1 Crenalkalicoccus sp.
CAGCCGCCGCGGCCGATGCCGCCGCAGCAGGCCGGGCCGGGGGGCCAGCCACAGGCGCAGGCCGGCCAGCCCCAGCAGCCAATGACCGACGACGCGGCGATCGCCAGCGCGATGTCGGCCGCGCCGGCGCCGGTCGCCTCGAACGCAACGATCCTGGTGCTGGGCCCGGGCGGCGGGACGCGGACCGTCCGGCAGGGGACGAACGCCTTCACCTGCATAGCCGACGATCCCTCCACGCCCACGCCCGATCCGATGTGTCTCGACAGGAACGCGATGCAGTGGCTGCAGGCGCTGCACGATCATACGGCGCCGCCGAATGTGGTGGGCGTCGTCTTTGTCCTGGTCGGCGGCGCCGAGGCCAGCAACACGGATCCCGATGCGCAGCAGCCCGTGTCCGGCGCACCATGGGTCGTGACCGGTCCTCACCTCATGATCGTCGGGCCGGCTGTCGGCAGCATGGCGGACTATCCGCGCAGCGCCGAGCCGGATACCTCGGCCCCGTATGTGATGTGGCCGGGCACGCCCTATGAGCATGTCAGGATCCCGGTCCGCTGATGTCGCCCACCCATGCAGGAGCCTGGCAGGAGCCTGGCGCGGCGGCCGGCTGATCCGGCGGGCGCCGGGATTGCCGGGCCGCCGCCGCCGATTCCGGCCCGGACCCGCAGCGCAGCCGAGGGGAGGCAGGACGCCATGGCGGAGCAGGCGAGGGAGGACGAGGTCCTCGAGACCGAGCGGGTGCGCGAGGTCGTCGGGGTGGTGGACAGCGAGGACCAGCTGGAAACGCTGCTGACCCTGCTGGTGGCCGCCGGCTTCGACCGCTCCGACATCGACATCATGGCGACCCGCGAGACCGCGCGGCAGAAGCTGGCGCGAAGCTACGCCGATCCGGTCGGCGGCGCCGACGACGCGACCGGAGGCCGTCGCCCGCTGGTGGTGCGGAGCGACGCCACCTCCACGACCGCCCTGGTGGTCGGCACGCTGATGGCGATCGGCAGCCTTGGCGCCGCCCTGCCGGTCCTCGCCTCGGGCGGTGCCCTGGCGGCGGCGATCGCCGCGGCGGTCGCCGGCGGGGCCGCCGCCACCGGCATCGGTAAGCTCATCGCCGATCACGTGGTCGGCCCGGAGGACGCCGCCCGGCTCGAGCGCGACCTGCATGAGGGCGGCGTCGTGGTCTTCGTGCGCGTCACCGGCCCCGACGCGGCGGAGCGGGCCATGCAGGCGATGCGCGAGGTCGACGCCCGCAACATCCGCGTGCAGGAGGTCGAGCTCAGGAAGACGCTGCGCGACATCCCGCTCGCCCGGATCAGGCCGGATCCCTGGCTCGGCGACGAGAGTCTGGCCGCGCCGTGACCGGGGATGGAGCCGCCGCCGCCCTTCCCGGCTGCGCGGGGGCTGGAGCATTTCCTGGCGAATTTGTTTTCCGTGGCCTGCTGGTCCGCTCCGTTCGCTGCTGAAGCAGCGAACTTCGCGGGCAGGACACTAACGGCGCGGCGAGGGGAGGACAGTCATGCCGGTCATGAGCGTCGCCAGGTTCGAGCGCTTCTTCCGCGTCGCCGCCAGCCTGGACATAGACAAGGAAGACCTGCGGCGGTACAGCGACTTCATCAACCAGAAGCTCTATGACCTTCTCCTGATCAGCCAGGCCGCGGCGAAGGCGAATGGCCGCGACATCATCCAGCCGCATGACCTGCCGATCACCAAGGGGCTGCAGGAGTGCATCCACCAGTTCAGGGAGATCGACGAGGAGATCGAGCTGCGGCCGATCCTGGACGAGCTCGCCGCGCGGCCGCCGCTCGACCTCGCCTACAGCGACGAGACCGAGGCGCGGTTTCCGGAGATCGTCGGCGGGCTGAGCCTCGCGCTCGCCCGCTGCTTCAGGATCTTCGATCCCGAGGCCAAGAACCCGGCGCAGGAGCATTGGGACCGCGCCATACGGATCTTCAGCCTGCTGCTTTGATGCCCCCGCTGCTCTGATAGCGCTGGGCCTTCGTCCTGGCCCGCGGCCCGCGTGGCGGGCCGAGCGGCCGAGGGGCCGCCGTATCGGACCCGGCGCTACTCCGCCGCCGCCGCCTTCGCCTGGGGCTGCGTCGCCTCCAGCCGCGGCAGCACCTCCCGCCCGATCTCCTCGAGGACGAGGCCGGCATCCCGCACCCCGTATTTGAGGTTGAGCGCGACGTGATGGACGCCCGCCCTGCGCAGCGCGTCGAGGAAGCCGAACAGGACGTTGCGTCCCCCCCGGAAGCCGAGATGGATGGGCTGCGGCGGGGCGTCCGGATCCTCGCTCAGATCCAGGTAGAGCGACTGGGCGAAGGGCTTGAACGCCCCGGGTGCTACGGCGGCGACCATCGCGCGCCAGCGCGCGGCGACCTCCGCCTGCCGCTCGAGCGAACGCGGATAGGTGATCCAGCCATCGGCATTCTCGGCGATCCAGTCCAGCCGCTGCCGGCTGCTGCCGGTGACGAGGATCGGCAGCCAGCCGACCGGCTTGGGGACGAGGTCGGCCGTCCCGTCCAGCACGCCGTAGGAGGACCGGATGCGGGGGAACTCCTCGGTCAGCGCCTTGCGGATGACGGCAAGGTTCTCGCGGAACAGCAGGTCGCGCCGCTCGGCATCCACGCCGAAGGCCGGGAACTCCACCGGCCGGTCGCCGGTGGCGACGCCGAGCACGAGCCGCCCGCCGGAGAGCCGGTCCACCGAGGCGGCCGCCTTCGCGGTGTGCAGCGGGTGCCGCAGCGGCAGGACGATGGAGCCGGTGGCGAGCGCGATCCTGCTGGTCCGCGCCGCGATCCAGCCGAGCCAGACCCAGGGGTCATAGACCTGCCCGATGTCACCGAAGCTCGGGTCGCGCAGCGGCACGTCGCGGGTCCAGAGCGCGGCGAAGCCCAGCTCCTCGGCCCGTGCCGCCAGGCGCTCCTGGTCGCGCATCCTCGGCTCGTCGCGCTCGAAGGCCTCGATCGAGAAGAAGGCGCCGAGCGTCAGCCGGCCCGGCGCGAACATCCTCTGGAACCCCTCGGAGTCGCTCGCCCGGGCCGCCCTGTTCACCTTCAGCATGAACGCTCTCCCCGGCCGCGGGGCCCGCCGGCGCCGCGCCGCGGCCGGGCTGCCCGCCATGCACGCCAGTTTGCGCGGTTGCCGGCCGGTGTCGCTGACCGCCATCAGATTGCCGTCCGGAACGCCGAGCGCGAGCGGCGCGGATTGCGCTCCGCCGCACGCGCAAATTGACCGCCGTCAGGGCGGCCGGGTGCGGGGGCGTGATAGCCAGCACGCAGTCCCGCGCACTCGCAGATCGTCGCGCTGACGCGATGCCCTGCGAGCCGGACTGACCTTCTCCCGCATCCGAATGAGAGGAGACTCGCCGTGTCCAGCAGTGTTCAGCCCTCCGGCCGCTCCGGCGGCATGGTCGAGCGCCGCTTTGTCGGCGACCCCGTCTTCGCCTTCCAGCGCGAGATGAATCGCCTGCTCGACGACGTGTTCCGCGGCTTCGCCGTGCCCGGGATCGCGGGTCCGGGAGGGGCGGGGCTCGGCAACCTGATGATGCCGCAGATCGATGTGAGCGAGACCGAGAACGAGCTTCGCATCGCGGTCGAGATGCCGGGCGTCGCCCCGGACGAGATCGAGATCCGGCTCGACGACGACGTGCTCACCATCCGCGGCGAGAAGCGGGTCGAGCGCCGGGACGACCGCGAGAACGTGCACTTCACCGAGCGCGCCTACGGCACCTTCCAGCGCGTGCTGCGCCTGCCCTTCAGCCCCGATCCGAACCAGGTCCAGGCCAGGTTCGAGAATGGCGTGCTCATCGTGGCGCTGCCCAAGCCGAAGGGCCAGGAGATCTCGCACCGGATCAACGTGCAGAGCGCCCAGCAGGGCGGCAATGGCGGCGGGGGCCGGCGGCAGGACGGGGGCAGCGCCCAGGGCGGAACCCAGAGCGGCGCCCCCCAGAGCGGCGCGGCATCTTCCGGCGGCCGGTGACATCCGGTCCCGGCGACCAGGCGGTCAGGAGGGCTCCATGGCAAATTCCACAGGCGCACGCCCGGAACAGCCCTGGCCGGGTGCGGCCGGCAGCCATCCCTCGGCCGCGGGCCCTGCCGATGCGATGAGCGCGGTGCTGGCGGAGAACTGGTGGGCGATCGCGCTGCGGGGCGTATTCGGCATCATCTTCGGGATCCTGGCCTTCGCTATGCCGGTCGCCGTGATGCTGTCTCTCGCGCTGCTGTTCGCGGCCTACTGCCTGGTGGACGGCGTGCTCGCCATCATCGCCGCGGTACGGGCGGCGAGGGCACATGAGCGATGGGGGCTGCTCGTGCTCGAAGGCGTGCTGAACCTCATCATGGCGGCGATCGCCGTCGCCTTCCCGGTGGGCGCGGTCCTCGCCTTCGTCTTCGTCACCGCCTTCTGGGCGATCCTCTCGGGGGCGGTGATGCTCGGGGCGGCGTTCCGGCTGGCCGTGCCCTACGGGCGGTGGTGGCTCGCACTCGGCGGCATCGTCTCCATCATCTTCGGCGCCCTGCTGATCGTCGCCCCGCTTGCCGGCGCGGTCGTGCTCACCTGGTGGCTCGGCGCCTACGCCCTCGTCTTCGGCGTGGTGATGCTCGTCCTCGCCTTCCGCCTGCGCAGGTGGCGCAGCTCCGCCCCCACGGTGCCGGTCGGGGCGGGGGCCTGATCGCGTCCCGCATCGCACGGGCGATGCGGGCGCGCCCGACAAACCCAACAACAACCGAATGGAGATTGTTGTTATGGCCAAATCCTGGCTCACCCCGGCCGTCGTGCTGGTCATGGCGGCGGTCGCCCTGTCGCCGCCACCGCCCGTGCGCGCGCAGGCGGTCGATCTGGTCGTCGTGGATATCGCCGCCGTGGCCCGCGGATACCGGGCGAGCAAGCTGACCGGAAGCACCGTCTACAACGACAAGGACGAGCGGATCGGCTCCCTGGACGACCTCATCGTCGGCCGTGACCAGCCGCGCGTGCTCTTCGCCATCCTCCAGGTCGGCGGATTCCTGGGCCTTGGCGGGCATCTGGTCGCCGTGCCCTTCGAAAACCTCAAGATCAATGACAGCGACGGCAAGATCACCCTGCCGGGCGCCTCGCGCGACCAGCTGAAGCGGCTGCCGGAGTTCGCCTACCGCGCAGCCTGATCCGCACGCCGCCCTCCCTCCCAGGCGCGGCGTCGGGACCACGGCGCGGTCGTTCCTCCCGGGCGATCGCGCCGTGGCGCTCGGGTGTTCCGCCACCCGCTCCTCATCCCTCGGGCATCAGGTCGAGCACCGCGGCGAGGCTGTCGAGCCACTGCCGCGCGGCGCGGATGTCCTCGCCCGCCTCCGGTGCGGCAGCGCCACGCCCGGCCGCATCGGCCCTGGCGAGCGTGTCACCGAGCGTCCTGCGCACCGCTGCCTCGGGACGCGGCAGCACGGCGAAGCCCGCCGCCTCGATCGCGGCGAGCGCGGCGCGGGCCTGCTTCCGGTGCAGCGGCTCCACTCTGCTGCAGGATGCGGCCTCGGCGATGGCGCGCGCCACGGCCTCCGGCAGATCGGCCGCGGCGGCGGTGTCCCGACTGCTCGCTTCGCCCATGGCAGCCCCTCCTGCAGCGCGTCCTGTCGCGACATCAACGCCGCGCCGCTCGGCGGTTCGGCGGAGATCGCCGGATGCGTCGCGGCGAGCCCGCGATCGATCCTGAAGGCGCGGCGAAATTGACGCGGATCAGGGCGGCCGACGGCAGCGGGCTGTAAGACTGGCCGCAGACCCGGACAGCGCTGCGCGCCGGGCGCCGACTGCAACCACGCGATGGTGTCTCGCGCCGGTGCGGGACGTCGTGCCGACCGCGCCCAGGAGGTGACCGATGGCCAAGATCCTCGACCCGGGGACTCCCGCTCCCGATTTCACGCTCCCGGTCACGCCCGATCAGAGCCTGTCGCTGCACGAATTCCGCGGCAGGCCTGTGATCATCGCCTTCTATCCCGCCGATTGGAGCCCCGTCTGCGGCGACCAGATGGTGCTCTACAACCAGATTCGACCGGAATTCCAGCGGCACGGCGCGGAGGTGCTCGGCATCTCGGTGGATGGTGCCTGGTGCCACCAGGCCTTTGCGCGGCACAACCACATCCACTTCCCGCTGCTCGCCGACTTCGAGCCCAAGGGCAGGGTCGCGCGGCGCTACGGCGCGTACCGGGACCACGACGGGGTCGCGGAGCGCGCCCTGTTCGTGCTGGACAAGGAAGGAACCATCTTCTGGAGCTACCTCTCGCCGATCGCCGTCAACCCCGGCGCCGACGGGATCCTGGACGCTCTCGAGCGGCTAACCGGACAGGAGACTCGCCATGACCATGCTGAGGTTTCCGGTCACCGCGGGTGACCACATCCGAGGCGACCCGAACGCGCCGGCCACTCTGCTCGAGTACGGCGACTATGAGTGCCCGCATTGCGGCGCCGCGCACCCGGTCGTGAACCAGATGCTGGCGCATTTCGGCCCGCGGTTGCGCTTCGTCTACCGGCACTTCCCGCTGACCCAGATCCACCCCTTCGCCGAGCCGGCGGCGGAGACCGCCGAGTTCGCAGGCGCGCACGGGCGCTTCTGGGAGATGCACGATCTGCTGTTCGAGAACCAGAGCCAGCTCGGCCTGCCGCTCCTCGTCCTGCTGGCGCGGTCGCTGGGACTGTCCGGGCAGGAGCTGCAGGCGGTGCTGGAGGCGCAGACCCACGCGCCGAAGATCCAGCGCGACTTCATGAGCGGCGTGCGCAGCGGGGTGAACGGCACGCCGACATTCTTCATCGGCGACCGGCGGCACGACGGGCCGCATGACTATGGGAGCCTCGTCATGGCCATCACCGCCCAGTTCTTCGCCCCGCAGCACCATCGGTGACGCGAGGCTCGCCCGCGACCGCCCTGATATCGGGCTGACCACGGTCAGGCCGATATCGGTCTCAGGCGACAATGTCCGGGCTTCGGCCGCCGCTCAGGCCGGCCGGGCGCTGCGCCGCCCCCCGCTCGAACAGCGCGGAGAGGTCCGGCGCATAGCGTGCGAGAATCGTCCCGAGCGGGATGCTGATCAGCACGGTGAGCACCGCCACCTGCCCGACGAGCGAGCCGCCCTCGGCAAGCATAGCCAGGGTGGCGATGACCAGGTTGAACTCGCCGCGTGGGAGCAGGAGCAGGCTCGCCACCCGCGCTGGCCTGTGCCCGAGCCCGGCGGCCTTTCCCGCCTGGTAGTCGAGCGGAAGCTTGGCCGCCAGCGCGACGAGGGACAGTGCGATGGCCAGCCCGGTCAGCGCCGACAGGGTGCCGACCGCCTGCACCCCGACCGCGAAGAAGAAGAACGCGACCGCCAGGTCCCGGACAGGGCCGACCAGGCGCTCGAAGCGGTCCTGGAAGCCCAGGCCGGCCGCCACGACGCCGCAGAGGAAGGCGCCGACAGCTTCCGATGCGCCGAGTTCTGCGAAGAGCATGGCCGTGCCCACGGTGGCCGCGAAGGCCGAGAGCAGGGCAAGCTCGTCGGACAGCGCCGCCATGTGCCGGACGAGGAGCGGCGCGAGGAACCAGCCAGCTGCAAGGTAGGTGGCCGCAAGGATCACGCTCGCGGCGAAGCCCGCATAGCCGGTGCGGCTCCCGACGAAGGTCAGGACCAGGGCAAGGACGACGTCCTCGATCACGAGGACGCCCAGCACGATGTCGCTCTCCGGGTAGCCCGTCCGCCTGAGGTCAATGATGAGCTTGGCGACGACCGCACTCGAGGAGGCGTAGAAGACGCAGCCCAGCAGCACGGCCTGCGTGGGGTCGAGTCCCACCGCGAGGCCGAGTGTCGCGCCGATCGGCAGTGCCGCCGCGTCCCAGGCGCCGGCCCGCCAGCCGCGGCGCGAGAATTCGCGGAGCCGCTCGGGGCCGAATTCCTGGCCGATGGAGAACAGCAGCAGGATGAGGCCGACCGCTGGTACGGGCCCGGGCGTCGCGACCTCGAAGCGGCCGCCGAAGGCGAGACCCATGATCAGGTAGGCCGGGAGCGGTGGCAGCCGGAGCCGGTGCACGGCCACCGCGCCCGCCGCGAGGAAGAGCGCGGCGAGCGCGAAGCCGGCCAGGCTTGCACTCACGGCGACGGGTCTTGCAGGTGGATCCGGAAGTCGGAAACCGCGCCCCGCATCCCGATGACGACGATGGTGTCGTCGGGCTCGAGCCGCGTATCGGGTGGGGGGTTGGGGATGAGCACGTCGCCGCGGAGGATGGCGACGACGTGGCAGTCGGTGCTCCAAAGGTCGCCCACGGTCTTCCCGACCCACCTGGACCCGACCTCCAGCTGGTGCCATTCGATGGCATGGCCCGCGAGGCGGGTGCTCACGGCGCCGACGGCCTCGGGCTGGAAGAGCATGCCGGCCAGGATGGCGCCGAGCTCCCGCGCCTCGCGGTCGGCGAGCTCGAGCATCATGCGCGGCTCCTCCTCGTTCGGGGCGAAGTAGAGGAGTTCGCGCCTGCCCGAATGGTGGACCACCACGACGAGCTCGCCGCCGGCCTCCGGGCGGACCCTGTATCTGTGGCCGACGCCGGGCAGAGGCCGTTCATGCACTTCCATGGCCGACCCTTTCGCAAGCCCGGCCGGGCACGCCGCGACGGCACCCGGCCGGTCGCGGCGGCGCCATGGCGTCGGGACCGGTCGTCAGCCCCGCAGCGGCTCGAGGCTGATCGCCACGCCCTCCACGTAGGTCACGTCGATCGGGTCGCCGACGTTGAGCGTCTGCAGGGCCTGCGTCGAGGCGGGGTCGCGCGCCACGGTCGTGCGCGTGACGTTGTCGGGACCCATGAAGGTGACCGTATTGTTCGCCCTGTCGATCCCGCGGACCGTCGTCCGCTCCTCGACCTGGCCGCTGGTGACCGGGCCCGGCTGCCCCGCCGGGGCGCCGGCCGCGGTTCCGCCGGGTTGCGGCGATGCCGCGGCGCTGCTCGCGCCCGTCCTGGCGAGCCTCACCACGGCCGCCTCGGTGTATCGGGCCGCGACGCGGTCGCCCGGCTTGAGCTGCGCGATGTTCCGCACCTGCGGCCCGACCTTGAGTGTGACCAGGGTGTCGTCCGGCAGGCGCAGCAGGACGTGGCCGGCCTGCGGGTCGACGCTTTCGACAACCGCCGCCGCCTCGTGGATCGTGAACACGCCGGCTGCTTCCGGCCGCGGCGGATCGGCCGGGCCTGTTGCCTGGCCGAGGGCGCCTTGGCCGAGAAGCAGCAGCGCTCCGGCAGCAATCGCCGGCATTGTGATGGTGCGCATCGTGGAACCTCCAGTGCTGTCTGTCCGGATATCCTTTCGGTCGCGCCGCGCCGTGCGGCGCCGGTCCTATGCCGGGCTGATGGCGATGTAGTTCTCCACCTTGGTGACGCCCGGCACCGCCCAGGCGGCGCGTTCGGCTTCCTGCCGCTCCGCCCAGGACCGCACGGTGCCGCGCAGGATCACCACGCCGCCATCCGTCTCCACCGTGATGCGGTTCGCGTCGACCTCGGCGCTGCGGCGGAACGCCTCCTCGATCCTGCGCTTGATTTCCGTGGGCGGGGTCCGCGGCTGGACCTGGATCGAGTTGGTGATGCCCTTGACGCCGCGGATCCGGCGGACCGCCTCTTCCGCCCGCTCCCTCTGGTAGTACCACTCGACCTGGCCTTCGAGGGTGATCCACCCGTCGCGGACGACCACGCGGATGTGGTCCGCCGAATAGGGTAGCTGCGCCTGGATCGACGCCACGGCGTCGCGCGCGATCTCGGGGTCCGGCCGCTGGTTGAAGATGGGCAGGCGCACCTCGATGTCGTTCGCCACGCCGACGACGCCGGCCACGCGCTTCGCGGCGCGCTCCGCCTCCCACTTCTGGCTGTAGCTCCGCA
>DASQVL010000195.1:0-2785 GCA_035640795.1 Crenalkalicoccus sp.
CCATGCCGATGACGCTCGAAGCGGCACCGGGCGCCCTCGCGCTCGACCCCGCCCGCACCGCGCTGCTGCTGATCGACATGCAGCGCGACTTCCTGGAACCGGGCGGCTTCGGCGCCGCGCTCGGCAACGACGTCGCCCGCCTCGCCCCCGCCATCGGTCCCTGCGCGGAGGCGCTGGGCGCTGCCCGCGCCGCCGGGCTGCTGGTGATCCACACGCGGGAGGGGCACCGGCCCGACCTCGCCGACTGCCCGCCCGCCAAGCAGGCCCGCATGCCGGAACGCCAGCGCATCGGCGACCCGGGCCCGATGGGCCGCATCCTGGTCCGCGGGGAGAAGGGCCACGACATCATCCCCACCCTCGCGCCGCGTCCCGGGGAGCCGGTGGTGGACAAGCCCGGCAAGGGCGCCTTCTACGCCACGGACCTCGAGGCCATGCTGCACCACCGCGGCATCGAGGCGCTGCTCGTCGGCGGCGTCACCACCGAGGTCTGCGTCCACACCACGGTGCGCGAGGCCAATGACCGCGGCTTCCGCTGCGTGGTGCTGGCGGATTGCTGCGCCTCCTACTTCCCCGAATTCCACGAAGCCGCGCTTGCGATGGTCGCCGCGCAGGGCGGGATCTTCGGCTGGGTGTCCGACACCGCGCGCCTCGCGCGCGCCCTGCACGCCGCCTGAGGGAGCACGCGAGATGAGCGCCACCACCCGCATGCCGCTCTGGACGCCGGGCGACTGGAACGCCCTGTTCGGCTTCGGCACCAACATCCTGGTCAACCTGCTGGTGCTGACCGGGCTGCTGCGCTTCGCCGTCGGCATGCCGCCGGAGATCGTCTTCGGCCGCATCCTGCCGGCGGCCGGGCTGATGCTCTGCCTTTCCACGGTCTACTACGCCTGGCTCGCCTGGCGGGTGGCGAAGGCGACGGGGCGGCGGGATGTCTGCGCGCTGCCCTCCGGCGTCTCCGTCCCCCACATGTTCATCGTCACCTTCGTCATCATGCTGCCCATCGCGCAGGCGACGGGCGATCCGGTGAAGGGGTGGGAAGCCGGCCTCGCCTGGGTCTTCATCCAGAGCTTCATCCTGATGGCGGGCGGCTTCGTCGCGCCGCTGATCCGCCGCATCACGCCGCGCGCGGCGCTGCTCGGCACGCTCGCCGGCGTCTCCATCACCTTCATCTCCATGCGCCCGGCGCTCGAGATGTTCATGACGCCGGCGATCGGCCTGCTCTGCCTCGGCGTGATTCTCGCTGCCTGGTTCGGCGGGCTGCGCTATCCGCGCGGCGTGCCGGCGGGCCTCGTTGCGATCGCGCTCGGCCTGCTGGTCGCCTGGGGCAGCACGCTGTTCGGGGCGGGTATCGGCGGCGTCGGCCCTGCCGCGCTGCACGCGGCATTCGGCAGCCTCGGCTTCAACCTGCCCCTGCCGGCGGTGGACCACGTCTTCGCCGGCTTCGAGTTCCTCGGCGTGATCCTGGTGACCGCCATCCCCTTCGGCATCTACGACCTGGTCGAGGCGATGGACAACGTCGAGAGCGCCGAGGCCGCGGGCGACCGCTTCCCGACGACGCAGGTGCTGACGGCCGACGGCGTGGTGAGCCTGGTGGGCTGCCTGATGGGCAATCCCTTCATCAACGCGGTCTACATCGGCCATCCGGGCTGGAAGGCGATGGGCGGGCGCATCGGCTATTCCGCCGCGACCGGCCTCGCCGTCCTCGTGCTGACCTGGCTCGGCATTGCCGGCGTGCTGCTCGCGCTGGTGCCGGTGGTCGCGATCTCGCCCATCCTGCTCTACATCGGCATGCTGATCGGCGCGCAGGCCTTCCAGGCGACGCCGAAGCGCCACGCGCCGGCGATCGTGCTGGCCTTCACGCCGCACCTCGCGGCCTGGGCGAAGACGCTGATCGACGGCGCGCTGGGCGCGGCCGGCACCAGCGCCGCGGCTTTGGGCATGGACAAGCTGGCGGCGACCGGCGTGCTCTACCCCGGCCTCGCCGTGCTGGGGGAGGGCGCGATCCTCTCCGGCCTGGTGCTGGCGGCGGTTGGCGTCTCGGTGATCGAGCGCGAGTTCCAGAAGGCCGCCGCCTTCGCCGCTGCCGGCGCGCTGCTGACCTTCTTCGGGCTGATGCACGGGCCGGCCGTGGGCGTCGCGGTGGCACCCGTGGTGGCGCTGGCCTACGCGCTGGTGGCGGCCTTCCTGTTCGCCTGCGCGCGGCGGACGGCACCGGTGCCGCTGGCGCCCGAGGCCGCGCCGGCGGAGTAGGGGCATTGCAAGTGTGCGTTCGTGCTGATGCACGGACGCCCTCGGTCGCCGGCGCCGCTCCGCGGCTTGGCTGCGCGGCAAAGGCCGCCGGCCGCGGTCGCGGCCCCGGTCCGCTGCGCAGGCCGCGAAATCAGGTGATGCTGCTGCGTCATCCCTTCACCGCCCCGGCCGAAAGTCCGCTCACCAGATGGCGCTGGATGAGCAGCGTCAGCAGCAGGGGCGGCGCCGCGATCACCGTGGCGGCGGCCATCAGCGCGCCCCAGTTCGTCACGCCTTCGCCGATGAAGTTGAAGCTCGCCACGATCGCCGTCTTGCTGCCGAAGTCGGACAGCACCAGCGCGAAGAGGAAGTAGTTCCAGGAGAAGACGAAGCAGAGGATCGCCGCCACCACCACGCCCGGCACCACCATCGGCAGCGCCACCCGCAGCAGCGTCTCGTGCGGCCGGCAGCCGTCGATCTCGGCGCTCTCCACCACCTCGCGCGGCAGGCCGTCGAAATAGGGCAGCAGCACCCAGACCGCGATGGGCAGGGTGAT
>DASQVL010000196.1:0-5188 GCA_035640795.1 Crenalkalicoccus sp.
AGCTCCCTGAGCAGGAGGCCGAAGGCCTGGGCCTCGGCGCAGGCCAGCAGCTGCCGCCCGATGCCGCGCGCCTCCGCCCGCCGCTTGGCGAGCTCCGCGTCGAGGTCGGAGGAGACGTGGTAGGGCTCGAGCCGGCTCGCCATGCGCCGGGCGAGGGTGGCGAGCTGCGCCTGGACCTGGCGGCGCTTGAGCGCGGGGTTGCAGACCGGGCGCAGCCGCTCGGCGATGTAGCCGATGCCGCCGTCGTTCAGCGCCATCCCCGCCTCCCAGGCGCGCTCGGGATCGGCGAAGTGGCGCTGCACGTCGGGATTGGCGAGGAAGTTCCGCTTCAGCGCGGCCACGCGCGCGGGGTCGCGCAGGCCGACCTCCCGCCGCTCCGCATCGTAGTCGAGCAGGCCCTCGTTCAGCACCTCCGGGTTGCGCAGCCAGAAGGTGTTGTCGAAGGGCCGTCCCGGCGTCCACTCCAGCGGCCAGTCGTGGCCGAGGCCGAGGAACTCGAAGATCGTGGTCTTGAGGCGGGTCGACCAGCGCTCCACCGTGTCCTCGGCGCCGCCCTTCACCTCGAACTCCATGTCGAACATGGTGAGCACGAGGAAGAGCGCGACGTCCTGGCCCCGACGCGCATCCGGCGTGGCGCCGTGGGTGCCGTCCACCCAGTCCCGCACCATGGCGGGGACCGTGCGGACCTCCTGGTTGCTGTGCTTGAGGCACAGCAGCATCGCAGTCAGCTCCTGCTCCGCGAGGTAGCGCTGGTAGAGGTAGGCGACCTTGCCGCGGCGGAGCAGCATGAAGAGGTCGGTCTGGGCGACCTCCTCCGCCTTCGCCGCGTTGTACTTCTCCCGCGCGCGGGCGCCGGGGAAGTCGAGCAGGTCGGTGTGGTCGAAGAAGTCGAAGGGCTTGTCCTCGAGCTGGAACTGCAGCTCGGCGATGATCGCGGTCAGGACCCTCCGCGGCACCTCCGCCCGCCGCCCCGCCCGGGTCGCGACCGGCACGGGGTCCCCGTCGTCCACGCCGATCCCCTTGATCGTCTGGACGTCGATCACGCTCGTCGCCTTGGGCTCGAGCGCCGTCATCGGGCAGCAGGCCTCCTCCGGGAAGTCCAGCGACTCGAGCGCCCGGATGAGCTTCAGCGCCAGCGCCGTCACCGTTGGCGTGGCGTTCCAGAGCAGGCCGTAGAGCTCCACCCGGTCGGGGATGGCCAGCCGCGGCGCCAGCGCCTCCATCTCCCGCCAGACCGCGGGCTTGAGCGCGAGGTGCACCGGATGGTTCAGGAAGTAGCGCTCGAAATACTCGAACAGGTCGTAGACGTCGTCCTCGCCGAGGGCCCCGACCGGCTCGCGCGCCGCCTTGGGCCGGAGCCTCGCCAGGGTGGCGTCGATCACGGCGGGCTCCAGGGGCACGACCGTGTCGCGGTCGAAATCCTCCATGAAGGCGTTGGCCAGGATCTTGACGATGTCGGTCTCCGACAGCAGGCGGCAGACCACCGGCATCCCCGGCAGGCCGGCGACGGGCCGGACCGAGAAGCGGGTGACGAGGCCGGTCGATTCCTGGCCGCCATCGGGGTTGATGTCGCGGTTGAAGGCGCGCGTCTCGGTCCCGAAGCGGATCGTGGTCGGCGCGCCCTCCTTCCGCGCCAGCGAGGCGATCAGGTAGCTCTTGCCCTGCTGGCTCGGCCCGAAGACGGAGACGCACATGGGCCGCCGCGCCGCCCGGGCGAGCTTCTTCGCGCGCAGCGCCTCGCGGCGGAAGTCGCGGGCGAGCGCCGGCCCCTCCTCCCGCACCAGTTCGCCCGCCCCGGCGATCCAGCCGATCGCGCCCTGCGCGGCCTCGGCCACCGTGTCACACCGCACGGCGAGCGCCTCGTTCTCGCTCGCCTGGCTCTCGGGGACGTCGTTCATCGGCGGGCCCTCCTCATGGCACCGCCAGCGCGCCGGTGTCGCGCCAGTAGCCGGCCTCGTCCCGCTCGGTCTGCAGGCGGAGCCGCACCACGCCGCGGTGCTGCGGGTCGCCCTCGGCGTCCAGGATCTCGTCGATGGTGAAGTCCTCGCGCAGCTCCTCCGCGTCCGCCCGCTCCGGGTCGATCTCGGAGCGGCGGATGGAGAGGCGGAGCGGCAGCTTCAGGCGCGGCACGTTGTCCGGGTTCGCGTATTCCAGGATGTAGAGGCGGCTCGCCGTCCAGCGCTCGAGGTCGAGCTGGCGGAAGCCGAGGAAGACCGGCGCGCGGAAGGCCATCTGGAACTTGACCTCGGGCGGCGCGGCGCCGGCGGGACCGGCGGCCGCGGGCTCGCGGTCCGGGTCGCGCAGCAGCACGTTCTCGCGCAGGATCTGGCCCGAGAGCTCCATCCGCCCGAGGAAGCGCGCGGTCGAGCGCATGGCGAGCCGGCTCGTGCGCATCAGGAAGCCCTCGAGCCGGCCTTCGGCGACGGCGCAGAGCATGGCACCGACCGCGGCGGTGGTCTTCGGGTCGTCCACCCGCCCCGCCGGGTCGCGGAAGGGATACCAGCTCCCGGCGGCGTAGCGGTGCATGCCGACGATGCGGTGCGGCGGCACCGGCACCTTGGCCAACACCATGTCCGTCACGCCGCGCAGCCGCGACGGGCGGCCGGAGAGCAGCAGCCAGTCGCAGTCGAAAGACCAGACCACCTCGCAGAGGTCGGCGATGACGGGCCCGAGCGCGGCCTGCACCACCGCGTCCACCCGCCCCGCGGTCGCGGCGAACTCCACCCCGAGCAGGCGGAACTCCGCCGCGCCGGCGCGCGCGGCCTGCTGCTCGAGGTAGCGGACCGGGGCGGCGACGTCGCGGCCCGTCAGCACCTCGCCCAGGGTGGCGCGCAGGATCTCCCCATTCGTGCGGCCCGTCACCTTCTCGTAGGCGTGCAGCACGGCGAGCCCGGCGGGCTCCAGCACCTGGGCGACGAGCTGGCGCCGGAGGTGCCGCTCCAGCTCGCTCTGGCTGCCGCGGTCGCCGCCGAGGACCTCGCGGAGCAGCGCCTTGGCGTCGCGTGCGCCGGCCTTAGCAAGCGCCTCCTCGAGCTGGGGGAGGAGGATGCCCTGGATCACCTCCTGCATCACCTCGTCGCCGGCGATGCGGAACCCTTCGCGGAAATTCTGGCGCGGGACGATCTCCTGCCCGCCCTGCTCGGCGGTGTAGGTGCAGATCATCAGGTCGGTGGTGCCGCCGCCGATGTCGATGCTGGCGACGCGCAGGGAGGGGCCCGCGCCGTGCTCCGGCCGCACCCGCCCGCTCAGCGCGAAGAGGCCGCCGGGATCGCCGCGCAGCCGCTGGCTCGCCTCGGTGTAGAGGAAGACGATCTGCGTCGCCGTCGCCTCGTCCAGGTTGGCGAGGACGCGCGGCTCGGGCGGCGTGCTCGGCCCGCCCTGGCCCCAGCCCAGCATGTCCCAGGCCAGCCGCACCGCGGCCTCCGCCCGGTCGCGGAAGATCCGCTGCTCGGCGAGCGCCATGGCGGGCGGCATGGTCAGGAGGATGCGGCGCAGCTGGCGCGGCACGTCGGGGAAGCGCCGGGCGTAGCGCGTCTCGACCGCGTTGATCTGGGAGAGCGCCTGCAGCAGCACCTCGGCCAGCAGGAAGGTCATGAGCGAGGAGCGGCTGAACCGCGCGCGCACCGCGGGGTGGCGCGGACCGACGGCGCCGCGGCGGCGCGGCCCGCGCACCACCTCCCCCTCCTCCGTGACCAGCGCCATGAAGCCGCCGGAGACGGGGGGCTCCGTGGTCACGCCGTCGGCGGCCATCCCGTTGAAGCGCCAGACCTGCGCGGTCGCCCGGTCGTCCCAGAGATAGCGCTTGGGGGAGGAGAGGCCGGTCGCGCCCTCGTTCCCGCGGGCGGCGGCGGACAGGCGCACCGCCTCCGGCCCGACGCGCACCGGGCTCGCCCAGAGGAAGGCGTTGCTGCGCCCGGCGCGGCGCGCGATCGCGTCCTTGCCGAAGCTCGCGCGGGCGAACTCGACCCGGCTCTCGAAGGGCTGATCGTAGCAGAGCTCCGGCCGGCCGAGATCGCGCAGCTTCAGGCGGTAGCTGTTGTTGAGGTTGAGGCGGCTGTCGCGCTCGTCCTCCACCAGGATGCCGCAGGTGCGCGCGTTGCCGATGTCGAGGACGAGGTCGACGTTGATCGGCTCGTAGGCGCGGCTCGACGAGACGACGTCGACCAGCTTGATGCGCGGCATCAGCCCGGCCTCGGCGATCAGATTGAGCAGCGTGATGTAGCGCGCCCAGTGCTCGCAGGCGCGGGCCAGCTCTTCCTCGCGCGGGCGGCGGCCGGTCGCGGCGCGGGCGTCGGACAGCACCTCGGCCAGCCACTGCCCCATCCACGGCTCGTTCATGAACCATGTGGTCCACTCGCGGTCCGCGACGAAGGCGAACTCACCGGCGCGTTCGCTGTCGTCCGGAGAGATGGCGGTATAGGGCCGTCCCTCCTCCCGCGCGCGGAGCGCGGTGTCGAAGGCGAGCACCGCGTGGTGGGTGTTGCCTTCCTCGTCCGGCTCCGGGAGCGCGGCGACGCGCAGGCGTACCCAGTTGGTCGGGCCCTTGTCGTAGATCTCCCGCCCGCCACCGGCGACGGCAACGACGCGGAAGAACGGCAGCGGCAACCAGCGGCCGAGCGCCATCTCCAGCGCCTGGGCGCGGCCGATCTGGTAGACTTCCTCCTCCGGCGGCGTCCGCCCGCTGACCGGGTCGAGCAGCCCGCCATCATTGTCGGCGGCGAGCGGCCGGAGGTTCACCAGGTTGGGCGCCGCGCCCTCCTGGCCCGGGGGCAGCGGCTGCTCCCAGAAGGAGCGGGGCGCCCGCGGCAACCGCTCCAGCGCGAATCGGATATCCAGGAACTGCAGGCCGGTCCGCGGCACCAGGCTGACGATCTGGGGCAGGCCTTGCATGTCCGGGTCCGGGCACTTCGAAAATGAGGCGTCGGCGAATGTGCAGTGCCGAATGGGGCGAGGCAACTCTAGGCCGAGTGGTCTGATTCCGCGAAGTTGAATCCCGGCTGGACTCCTTGCCGCTTTGATCGGTGAAATCTGGGCTAGATCGACCCGAACCGGTGCAGCGCGGCGTCGAGCTCGCTGGCGCGCCGCTCGATCCGCTGCATGTCTTCGGCCGAGGGGCCGCCGGCCTGGGCCGCGGCGGCGCGGTGCTCGCGCTCCAGCCCGTCGAGTTCCGCCTGCAGCCGCGCCCCCT
>DASQVL010000197.1:0-12689 GCA_035640795.1 Crenalkalicoccus sp.
GTTCCGCTGCAGACGGGCTCGCCCGAATGCCGCGCGCGCTACAGGAAGCGCTGGATGTCGAGCGTGCTCTCGCGCCCGAGTGAGGCGAAGTGCTCCTCGAGGAAACGCTCCGCCGCCTCGCGCCCGTACTGGCGCAGGCGCTGCAGGAACTCCCAGTCGCCGTTCAGCTTGGTGGAGAGCTTGAAATTGCGCATCCGCGCCTCGTCCTCGATGAGGTGGAGGAAGATGCGGCGATACCTGGGTTGTTCGAGCCGCCCGGAATCGAGCAGCCGCTGCACGAAGTCGATGGCGCGCATCTCCGCCATCAGGGATGCGTTGAAGCTGATCTCGTTCACCCGGTTCAGGATGTCGGAGGGCGTGGTCGGCAGCTCCGGCCGCAGCAGCGCGTTGATCTGCACCAGCACGATGTCGGGCGCGCCCCGCTCGTGGTAGAGCGGCCAGAGCGCCGGGTTGCCGAGATAGCCGCCATCCCAGTAGGGCTCGCCGTCGATCTCGACGGCGCGGAAGATGTTGGGCAGGCAGGAGGAGGCAAGCAGCACGTCCACGCTCATCTCGGCGCGGCTGAAGACGCGCGGCTTGCCGGTGCGGACATTGGTGGCGGAGACGAAGAGACGCAGCGCCGCCCGATCGTGCCGCAGCCGCTCCGCGTCCAGGTTGTCCTCCAGCACCCGCCGCAGCGGGTTGAATTCCGCCGGAAAGGGGTTGAACTGGTAGGGGGAGAACATCCGGGTCAGGGTGTCGAAGGTCTGGTAGGCGACCGAATAGGTCAGGTCGTAGCCCCAGATCGCCTTCTCGAACGGGTTGTTGCGCAGCGGGCTGAAGGCAAGGCGCGTCGCCACATCCGTCCACAGCTTCTCGAGCGCGCGGATGGCGCCGGCGCGGCCGCCCTCGGCCAGGCCCTGCACCAGGATCGCACCGTTGATGGCGCCCGCGGAGGTGCCGGAGACCGCGTCGAAGCCGACCCGCTCATCCTCCAGCAGGCGCTCCAGCACGCCCCAGGTGAAGGCGCCATGCGTGCCGCCGCCCTGCAGCGCCAGGTTCACCCGCCGCACCGGCGCCGTGGTGGCGAGGGCGGGGGAGCTGGCCGGGCCGGGGTTGCCCGGCCCGCCGAAGCCCTGATGCATCAGGACGCGACCCAGCCACCGTCGATGGAGAGCGCGGCACCGGTCACTCCGCCGCTGTTCGGCCCGCAGAGGTAGAGCGCCATCTGCGCCACCTCCTCCACCTCGATCCAGCGCTTGGAGGGCTGGTGGACCAGCAGCAGATCGGTCAGCGCCTTCTCCTCGGAGACGTTGTGCTGCCTGGCGAGCTCCCGCACCTGGGCCTCGGCCAGCGGCGTGCGCACGAAACCCGGGCAGATGGCGTTGCAGGTGATCTGCGTCCGCGCCGTCTCGATCGCCACCACCTTAGTCATGCCGACCACGCCGTGCTTTGCGGTCACGTAGGCCACCTTGTGCTCGCTCCCGATCAGGCCGTGCGCGGAGGCGATGTTGACGATGCGCCCCCAGTTGCGCTGCCGCATGCCCGGCAGCGCCGCCTTGATGGCGTGGAAGTTGGACGACATGTTGATCGCGATGATGGCGTCCCACTTCGCCTCGGGGAATTCCTCGACCGGGGCGACGAACTGGATGCCGGCGTTGTTCACCAGGATGTCCAGCTTGCCGAGGGTCTTCTGGGCATCGGCGATCATCTGCCGCACCTCCTCGGGCTTGGAGAGGTCGGCCCCCGAATAGGGCGCGTCGCCGCCGCCCATCAGCGCGCCGATCTCCCGCCGCGCCGCGGCGATCTCCTCCGGCTTGCCGAAGCCGTTCAGCATGACCTTGGCGCCGGCCTGGGCGTACATCATTGCGATGCCCTGGCCTATCCCGCTGGTCGAGCCGGTGACGAGGGCGGTGCGCCCCTCGAGGATCCGGTCCATCTGGCCTGTCTCCTTCGCAGACGCGGCAAGGATGCTCACGGCAGCCGCCGGAGCAAGCGGACGACACGCTTCGTGAAGGGGGAAAGCAGCCGGGGCGCATAATATTCCCCCGCCGCGCGCTTTCCCGCCTCGGCCAGCGTCGGGTAGGGGAGAACGAGCGAGGCCAGCGCCGAAAGCGGCAGCCTGCGGCCGATCATCAACCCGTAGGTGCCGGCCATCTCGCCGGCATGCGGCGCCAGGATGCCGGCGCCGAGCAGGCGGCCCCTGGGGCCCACCACCAGCTTCACCAGGCCCTCCGGCCGGCCCTCCGCCACCGCCCGGTCGTTCTCCGAAAGCGGCCAGCGCAGCACCTGCACCCCCTCGATGCCGGCCTCCCGCGCCTCGGCCTCGGTCATGCCGACCTGCGCCAGCTCGGGGTCGGTGTAGGTCACGCGCGGCAGCGCGGCGTAGTCCAGGCGGGTGCCGGGCAGGCGGAACAGCATGGACCGCACGACGATGCCCGCGTGGTAGCTGGCGACATGGGTGAAGGCGCGCGGCCCGATGCCGACCGGGTCCGCGATGTCGCCCACCGCCCAGACCCGGGGGTTTGAGACGGAGCGGAGATCGGCCCGCGTCTCGATCCCGTCCGGCGTCGCCCGGACATTGCCGGCCGCGAGGTCGAGGCCGGCCAGCCGCGGCGCCCGGCCGATCGCCAGCAGCAGATGGGTGCCGGCGATGCGCTCGCCGCTCTCCAGCACCGCCGTCACGCCGGGCGCCTCCGCCTCCAGCGGCTCCAGCCGCGCGACCTTCACCCCCTCCCGGATCGTCACACCGTCGCGCCGGAGGGCGGTGCCGAGGCCCTCGACCAGCTCCTCATCCTCCCGCGCCGCAATGCGCGGCGCCGCCTCCAGCACCGTCACCAGGCAGCCGAGGCGGGCATGGGCCTGCGCCATCTCCAACCCGATCGGCCCGCCGCCCAGGATCAGCAGATGGCCGGGCGGCTCGGCCAGGTCGAACAGCGTCTCGTTGGTCAGGTAGGGCACGCCGTCCAGGCCCGGGATGGGGGGGATGATGGCCGCGGAACCGGCGGCGATGACGGCGCGGCGGAAGCCGAGCATGCGCCCGGCCACCGCCAGCCTGTCGGGCGCGGTGAAGTGGGCGGAAGCCTCGATGACGTCCACCCCCATGCCGCGGAAGCGCGCCGCGCTGTCATTCGGCGCGATGCGGGCGATGGCGCCGTGCACGTGGCGCATCACCCCGGCCCAGTCGATCTCCGGCGCCGGCAGCCGCACGCCGAGCCGCCCGGCCGCCCGCGCCGCGGCGGCGGCGTGAGCGGCGGCGAGCAGCGCCTTGGAGGGCACGCAGCCATAATTAAGGCAGTCGCCGCCCATCCGCCCGCGCTCGATCAGCGCGACCTTCAGGCCGAGCCCGGCCGAGATGGCGGCGACCGAGAGTCCGGCGGCGCCGGCCCCGATCACCGCGACGTCGTAGTCAGGCATGCAGCATCCTTCTGCGGGCGGAGCGTCACCCTGCCGTGCCGCCGGCGTTCCGGCCAGCCGCCCGGTTCCGCCCCCGCCACCAGGCGCCGATCAGGGAGAGGGCGGCGAGGCCCGCGAGGGGCAGCAGGATCCCCGGGCGGAGGATGAGCGAGAGGTCGGGCCTGCCGCCCGCCTCGAACACCTGGCCGAGCCCGGCGCCGATGCCGGCGAAGACCGCGGTCGCGGGGAGAATGCCGAGGAAGGTGGCCAGCGCGTAGTCGCGGAACCGCATGCCGGCCAGCGCCGGGGCCAGGTTGGCCAGCCAGAACGGCACCACCGGCAGCAGGCGGAGGGAGAGCAGGTAGAGGAAGCCGTCGCGCTGCAGCCCCTCCCGCACCCGGCCGAGCAGGGGGCCGGCGCGGGCGGCCAGCGTCTCCGCCAGCGCGTGCCGGGCGGCGAGGAAGAGCACGCAGGCCCCGGCCCCGGCGCCGAGCACGGCAAGCCCGGTGCCGAGGAAGGGGCCGAAGAGGAAGCCGCCGGCCAGCGTCATCACCGCCCCGGCCGGCAGGGAAAGCGCGACCACCACGATGTAGAGCGCCACATAGGCGGCCCCCGCCAGGGCCGGCCGTGCCGCGACGAAGCCGAGCAGCGCCGCCCGGTGCGCCGCGAGGGATTCGAAGGAGAGCCAGCGCCCCGCGCCGAGCGCCCAGGCCAGGGCGAGCGCCCCCAGCAGCAGGGCGAGCGGCCAGAGCCGGCGCAGGGCGGGGAGAGTTGTCTCGGTCATGGCAGTGCCGGTTCGCCCCAGCGCGGCGCGACGTTAGCCCCCATGGCCCCGGGGCGCACCCCGCAGCCAGGCACGCCAGGGCATTCGTCGCGGGCCCGGCAAGGCCGGGCCCATCCCGGACGACCCTCAGGCCGGTGCGGGTCCGGCGCGGCGGGATGCCGGCCGTCGTGGTTGACGCCGCTGCCGCGCCCTCCCTATACCAGCGCCCTTCGCCGGGGCCCCGATCGGGCCGCCGGCCGCCCGCGCAGCGCCGCAGGGACCGGGGAGGGCATCCCGTCCGGGCCCGGCGCGCGGGGCGCATCCCCGGACGGAGAGCGACCGTGAAGCGTACCTATCAGCCCTCCAAGCTCGTGCGGAAGCGCCGGCATGGCTTCCGTTCCCGCATGGCGACGGTGGGCGGCCGCACGGTGCTGGCCAACCGGCGGGCCAAGGGCCGCAAGCGGCTCTCGGCCTGAGGCTCGGGGACCGCGGGCCATGCCGGGCCGGCTGCCCCGGCTGACCCGCCGGGCTGAATTCCTCCGCGCCGCGGCGCGCGGCCGCAAGGCGGCGCGGCCGGGCCTGGTCCTGCAGGCCCTGCCCCAGCCCGCCGGCAAGCCGCTGCGCCTGGGCTTCACCGCGACGCGCAAGATCGGCAGCGCGGTGGTGCGCAACCGGGCGAAGCGAAGGCTGCGGGAGGCGGCCCGCCTTACCCTCGGCCCGGCGGCGCCCGCCGGCTGGGACATCGTGCTGATCGCGCGCGAGGGCACGGCCACCCGCCCCTTCCCCGCCCTGCTCGGCGACCTCCGGGGCGCGCTGCGCCAGGCCGGAGTGACGCTGCCCGAGGATCCGCGATGAGCGCCGCCGCGATGGCATTGAAGGTCGGCGTGCTGGCATACCAAATGACGCTGCGGCCGGTGCTCGGCTGTAATTGCCGGTTCCACCCCTCCTGCAGCGACTACGCGCTCGAGGCCATATCGACGCATGGCGCGCTGCGCGGCTCGGCCCTGGCCGCGCGCCGCATCCTGCGCTGCAACCCCTGGCACCCGGGCGGCCACGACCCGGTGCCGCCGCCCCGCGCGGCTGCCGAAGGCTGAGCCCATTCCATGGACCAGAAGCGCCTCATCATCGCGATCGCCATCTCGGTGGCCATCCTGGTGGTGTTCGATCTGTTCAACCGCCCCGCCCGCCAGGTGCAGCAGCACCAGCAGCAGGTGGCGACCGCGATCCAGCAGGCCGCGCCCGCGCCCGGCCCCGCCGGGCCGCTGGGCACGCCGACCAATGCCGCGCCGGCATCGGGGACGCCGCAGGGCCCGGCGCCGCGCCTGCCGATCATGGGTCCGCGGGTCGAGGGCAGCCTGAACCTGCGTGGCGCGCGGCTCGATGATCTGGTGCTGCGCGACTACCACGAGACGGTGGACCGCTCCTCCCCCCTGGTCCGCTTGCTGGCGCCGCCGAGCGGGCCCGCCCCCTACTACGCGCAGTGGGGCTGGACGGCGGCCGATGGCCGCACGCGCGTGCCGGACAACGACACGGTCTGGCAGGCGGAGGGCGGCCGGCTCGCCCCCGGCTCGCCGGTGACGCTGCGCTGGGACAACGGCCAGGGCCAGACCTTCGAGATCGGCCTGTCGCTCGACGAGAACTACATGGTCACCGCCGAGCAGCGGGTGCGGAACACCTCCGACCATCCGGTGCAGGTGCTGCCCTGGGCGCGCATACGACGCGAGACGACGCCGCCGACCCAGGGCTACTTCATCCTGCACGAGGGCTTCACCGGCGTGCTGGACGGAAGGCTGCGCGAGGAGACCTACAAGTCGGTCCGCAGCGAGACCGAGAAGCGGCCCGGCCCGGCGCTGGATGCCGAGACCGGACCGGGCTGGCTCGGCTTCACCGACAAATACTGGCTGGGCGCGCTGACCACGGTGGGACCGGACCGCTTCCGCGCCGCCTACCGCTACGTGCCGGAGAACGGCCAGGAACGCTGGCAGGTGGACCTTGCGCCGGTGCAGGCGGAGACGGTGGCGCCCGACGCCGCGGCCGCGGTTTCCACCCGCCTCTTCGCCGGCGCGAAGGAGGTGCACCTGCTGGACCGCTACCGCGACACGCTGGGCATCCCGGATTTCGACAAGGCCATTGATTTCGGCTGGTTCTACTTCCTGACCAAGCCGTTCTTCTATGGGCTGGATTTCCTGTATCGGTTCGTCGGCAACTTCGGCGTGGCCATCCTGATCTTCACCCTGGCGTTGAAGGCGGCGTTCTTCCCGCTGGCCAACCGCGCCTACAAGTCCATGAGCCGGATGAAGACCCTGGCTCCGAAGATGCAGGAGATAAAGGAGCGCTACAAGGACGACCCGGCCAAGGCGCAGGCCGAGATGATGGCCATGTACAGGACGGAGAAGGTGAACCCCGCCTCCGGCTGCCTGCCCATCCTGATCCAGATCCCGGTGTTCTTCTCGCTCTACAAGGTGCTGTTCGTCACCATCGAGATGCGGCACGCGCCCTTCTTCGGCTGGATCCGCGACCTTTCGGCGCCCGACCCGACAAACCTCTTCAACCTGTTCGGGCTGCTGCCCTTCGACCCGGCGCAGTACAGCCACTTCCTGCACATGCCGGCCTGGGCGCTGATCATGGGCGCCACGATGTTCCTGCAGCAGCGGCTGAACCCGCAGCCGCCGGACCCGATCCAGGCCAAGCTGTTCCAGTGGATGCCGCTGATCTTCACCTTCATGCTGGCGAGCTTCCCGGCGGGCCTGGTCATCTACTGGAGCTGGAACAACACCCTCTCCATCGCCCAGCAGTGGTGGATCATGCGGCTGGAGCGACAGCGTAACGGGCGCGGCGGGGTACCGGCCCCAGTGAAGCCCCCGGTGACGGCGCCGGCGGCGGCGAAGCCGGCCGGCGCGGGCTTCGCGGCCAAGCCGAAGAAGGGGTGAGCGGCGGGCTGGCCGAGGCCGCCGAGCCGGAGGCACGGGCGGCGCTGATCGAGGCGGGCCGGCTGCTGTTCGCCCGGCCCTGCCGCTTCTTCCACGCGGCGCAGCAGCTGGACCAGCTGCCGCCCGCAGGGCCGCCGGAGGTCGCGTTCTGCGGGCGGTCCAATGTGGGAAAGTCGTCGCTGGTCAATGCGCTGACCGGGCAGAACGCGCTTGCCCGCGTCTCCCACACCCCGGGGCGAACGCGGCAGCTGAACTTCTTCGACCTCGGTCCCGGGCGGCTGACGCTGGTGGACATGCCCGGCTATGGCTACGCGCAGGCGTCGAAGAGCGTGAAGGCGGACTGGCAGGGGCTGATGTTCGACTTCCTGCGCGGCCGCCCGACGCTCCGGCGCGTGCTGCTTCTGCTGGATGCGCGGATCGAGACGAAGCCGGCCGACCACATGGCGATGCGGCTGCTGACCGAGGCGGCGGTGCCCTTCCAGATCGTGCTGACCAAGGCGGATGACGCGAAGCCCTGGTGGCGGGCGCAGCGCCTGGCCGAGGCGGAGCGGCTGGCCCGGGCACATACGGCGGGGCACCCGCTGGTGCTGGTGACGAGTGCCGAAACCGGGGAGGGCGTGCCGGAGGTGCGGGCGGAGATCGCGGCGCTGGCGTTGGAGTAGGTTGCCCTTGGGGGAGGGAGGGAACTCCCTCCCCCAAAGCCCCCACCTACCTTTTTCTCATCCCTTCTCGTCGGCGCTTGCCCGATCCGGCTGGAAGACTCCCAGCCATCTGTTTCCCTCAGCCGGGGCCTTCGCCAAGGCTCGATGCAGGCTCGACGGCGTCGCCGGCAGCCGCCGCACCAGGCTCGGCCGCCCAAGCGCCGCGTCGATTGCCGCCGCGATCGCCGCCCCCGCCGCCGTGATGCCGCCCTCCCCCGCACCCTTCACGCCCAGCGGGTTGAGCGGGCTCGGCGCATCCTCCCGCAGCAGCACCTCGATCGCCGGCACCTCCGCGCAGCTGGGCAGCAGGTAGTCGGCGAGCGTCACGCAGAGCGGCTGGCCCTCCGCATCGTAGGCGAAGGCCTCCAGCAGCGCGCCGCCGATTCCCTGCGCCGCACCGCCGGCGATCTGGCCCTCGACCAGCATCGGGTTCACCGCCCGGCCGACGTCATAGGCAACGACGAAGCGCTCGACCGCCACGCCCAGCGTCTCCGGATCCACCCGCACCACCGCGGCGTGGATGCCGTAGGGGTAGGTCATGTGGCTGGTCTCGAAGCTCGCCGCCTCGGTCAGCCGGTCGCCGCCGGCGGCGCGGATGGCGTCGGCAAGCGGAAGGGAAGGGCCGTCGCCCCAGGCAACCTGGACCGTCTCGCCCTCGGCGCGCAGCGCCAGCGCCTCCACCGGCGCCTGCAGCAGCGGCGCGGCGGCAGCCAGCAGCCGGTCGCGCAGCTTCCCCGCCGCCAGGCTCACCGCCGAGCCGGTCATCACCGTGCAGCGGGAGGCGAAGGCGCCCATGCCGCGGACGATGCGGTCGGTCTGGCCGTGCACCACGCCGATGCGGCCGGGCGGCAGGCGCAGCACCTCGGCCGCCACCTGCGCCATCGCCGTCTCGATCCCCTGGCCGAGCGAGGCGGCGCCGGTCACCACCTCCGCCGACCCATCGGCCGCAAGCGTGATCTCGACCTCGTCGAAGGGGCCGAGGCCGCTCTTCTCCACGAAGAGGCCGATCCCGAGCCCCACGCATTCGCCCGCCGCGCGGCGCGCCGCCAGCGCGCCCTGCAGCGCGTCCCAGCCGAGATGCGCCTGCAGCGCCTCCAGCAGCCCGGCGAAATCCGCGCTGTCATAGACCACCGGCGTCCCCAGCGCGTCCACGCCGCGGTCGAAGGGCATGGCGGCGCGGGGGATGAGGTTGCGCCGTCGCAGCTCGACCGGGTCCAGGCCGAGCCGCGCGGCGATCGCATCCATCAGCCGCTCGCGCACGAAGCTGCCCTCGAAGCGCCCGGGCGCGCGGTAGGTGCCGCAGGGGGTGCGGTTGGTGAGGCGGATATGGCCCTCGGCGCGATAGGCCGGCCAGCGATAGGGGCCGGGCAGCATGGCGGCGGTCAGGTCCGGCACCGTCGCCGCATGGGTGCGCACATAGGCGCCCTGGTCGTGCCAGAATGAATCCTCCACGCCCAGCACCACGCCCTCCGCATCCACCGCGGCACGGATGCGGTGCACCTGGCCGCGCGAGTGGTTGGCGGCGAGCAGGTGTTCCCGCCGGTCCTCGATCCACTTCACCGGACGGCCGAGGCGGAGCGCGGCCAGCGCCACCAGCACGTCCTCCGGATAGAGCTCGCCGCGAGTGCCGAAGCCGCCCCCCACATGGCCCTCGAAGAGGTGGATCCGGTCGCGGTCCAGGCCGAGCATGTCGGCCAGCGCCGCGCGGTTGAAGTGCGGCACCTTGGCGGCGCCGTGCAGCTCCAGCCGGTCCCGCGCCGCGTTCCAGAAGGCGAGCGCGCCGCGCGTCTCGAGCGGCACGCCGCTGTGGCGCTCGGTGGAAAGCTCGAGCTCCACCACATGCGCCGCCGCGGCAAAGGCGGCACCCGGATCGCCATAGGATTTGCGCACCACGGCGGGCTCGGTCGCGTGTTCCGCGTCGAACGCGCCGGGCGGCACGGTCACGTCGAGCAGCGGCGGCAAGGGCGCGATCTCTGCCGCGACCAGCTCCGCCGCGTCCTCCGCCCGTGCCGAATCATCGGCGAACACCACGGCGACCGGCTCGCCGACATAACGCACGCGATCGCGCGCAAGGACCGGCTGGCGATAGGGGTCGAGGCCCGGTATGCGCGTCAGACGGAAGCCGATGGGCGGCACCTCCGCCAGATCGGCCGCAGTCCAGGCCGCCGCGACGCCCGGCGCGGCGAGGGCCGCGGCCAGGTCCACGCCGCGCAGCAGGCCATGCGCGACCTCCGACCGCACGACCCGCATGTGCAGCTGACCGGGCGCGTTGAGGTCGGCGGCGAAGCGGCCCGCGCCGCGCAGCAGTGGCGGGTCCTCGATCCGCGTCAGCCGCTCGCCGATCGCCACTTGCCTATCCGCTCCGCCTCCGCCTGCACGGCGCGCAGGATGTTCTGGTAGCCGGTGCAGCGGCAGAGGTTGGAAGCGAGGACGTGGCGCAGCTCCGCCGCGTCGAAGGGCTCCTTCCGCTCCAGCAGCCAGGTCGCCAGCATCAGGAAGCCCGGCGTGCAGTAGCCGCATTGCAGGGCGTGGTGCTCGTGGAAGGCCTGCTGCAGCGGGTTCAGCGCCTCGCCCTCCGCCAGCCCCTCCACGGTGCGGATGGCGCGGCCTTCGGCCTGCACGGCGAAGAGCAGGCAGGCGCGCATTGGCTCCCCGTCCAGCAGCACCGTGCAGGCGCCGCAGACGCCGTGCTCGCAGCCGAGATGGGTGCCGGTCAGTCCGAGCTCGTCGCGCAGCGCATCGGCGAGGCTCCGGCGGGGCTCGACGGTGACGCGGGCCGGATGGCCGTTCACGGTAAAGGCGACCTCGCGCGCCGTGGTCATCGCCCCTCCTCCCGCGCGCGCAGTGCGGCGCGGATGCGCTCCGGCGTCGCCGGCATCTCGAAGAGCTCGAGGCCGAGCGCGTCGCATATGGCGTTCACCACCGCGGCCGGCGCGCCGATCGCGCCGCCCTCGCCCACGCCCTTGGCGCCGGTCAGCGTCGCCGTGCTCTCCGTCACGCGGTGGTGGATCTCGATGGGCGGAATCTCGGCCGCGGTCGGCGGCAGGTAGTCGGCCAGCGAGCCGGTCAGGATCTGGCCATCCGCGTCGTAGAGCACTTCCTCGAGCAGCGCGTTGGCGATGCCCTGGGCGATGCCGCCCTGGATCTGGCCGTCCACGATCAGCGGGTTGATCAGCCGCCCGGCATCCTCGGCGACGATGAAGCGGGTGACCTCCACGCGCCCCGTCTCGGCATCCACGGCCACTTCCGCGATGTGGCAGGCATTGGCGAAGGTGCCTTCGGGGTCGTAGGTCGCGACGGCCGCAAGCCCGTCCGGCGCCTCCTCGACCAGAAGCTGGCTGGCGAAGTGCGCGGTGCGCGCAAGCTCGGCGAGGGGCAGGGAGGCGCCGGTCGCCTCCACCACCGCCGCGCCGTCGCGGAGCGAAACCTCCCCCGGCGCGGCCTGCAGCAGCCGCGCGGCGCAGCGGCGCAGCGTCTCGGCGAGCTTCTCTGCCGCCAGCCGGCAGGCGCCGCCGCTAATCACCGCCGAGCGGCTGGCGAAGCTCCCCCAGCCATAGGGCGTGCGGTCCGTGTCGCCATGCACGATGCGCACGCGCTCCGGCACCGTGCCGAGCGCATCCGCCACCACCTGCGCCAGCGCCGTGCGCAGCCCCTGCCCGTGCGGGGAGGCGCCGATGCGCGCCTCCACCTCGCCCGAGGGCAGCATCTCGATCGCCACGCGCTCGAAGCCCGGGGTGATCTCCATCCCGCGGGCCGCGAAGGCCGGCGTGCCGTAGCCGGTGCGCTCGTTGAACACGGAGATGCCGATGCCGATGTGCCGCCCTTCGGCGCGCGCCGCCGCCTGCCGCGCCCGGAAGCCGGGCAGGTCGGCTTCCGTCACCGCATCCTCCATCGTCTCGAGGTAGGAGGCCTCGTCCAGCACCAGCCCGGTCGGGGTGCGATGGGGGAAGCGGCGCACCAGGTTGTGGCGCCGGATCTCCTCCGGTGCGATCCCGATGCGCCGCGCGGCGACGTCCATCAGCCGCTCCAACCCGAAGGTGATGGCGGGGCGGGAGACGCCGCGATAGGGCGCCATGGGGCAGGTGTGGGTGGCGACAGCGCGCGCCCGCGCGGCATATTCGGGCACGGCGTAGGAGCCGGGGTACTCCGTCAGCGCCATCAGCGGCTCCATCCCGCAGGTGAAGGGATGGCAGGAGAAGGCGCCGACATCGGCGAGGATCTCCACCTCGAGCGCCAGCAGACGCCCACCTTCGTCGAAGGCACCGCGCAGGCGGTGCGCCTGGTCGCGGCTGTGTGCGGCGGCGATCAGGTTCTCCCGCCGGTCCTCGATCCAGGCGAAGGCGCCGCGGTGGCGCAGCGCCAGCCAGACCAGCACGACGTATTCGGGGAAGAGGGACATCTTCTGCCCGAAGCCGCCGCCGACATCGGGTGCCATGACGCGCAGCTCGCTCTCCGCCAGGCCGAGGCATTCCGCGATGCCGCTCCGCATCAGGTGCGGCGCCTGGGTGGAGCAGGTCAGCGTGACGCGCCCCGTCGCGCGGTCGAAGGAAGCGACGCCGCCGCGCGACTCCAGCGGCATGGCGTTCTGGCGGTGGGAACGCGGCGCGATCTCCACCACAAGCGCGGCGGCGGCAAAGGCGTCGGCGCAGCCCGGCGTTGCCGTGCGCGCATCCACCAGGACGTTGCCCGCAGCCTGCGGATGCACCAGCGACACGCCGGGGGCCAGCGCCGCCGCGAGCCCGATCACCGGCGGCTCGGGCGCGATGTCGAGCAGCGTGTCGTCGGCCAGGTCCTCCGCGCGCTCCGCCGTCGGCGCGACGACCGCGGCGACGGGCTGGCCCACATAGTGCACGCGCTCGCGTGGCAGCACCGGCATCTCGGTCGCCACGAAGTTGAACTTGGACAGGCGCGGGACGATCG
>DASQVL010000198.1:0-3841 GCA_035640795.1 Crenalkalicoccus sp.
CCGACCGACGAGCTGATCCAGCGCTTCGTGCCGCAGGTCGAGCTCGCCTCCGGCGAGAGCTACCCGGAGAGCGGCCGCATCGGATTCATCGACAACGAGGTGGACCCGAGCACCGGCACGGTCGCGGTGCGCGCCGTCTTCCCCAACCCGGAGCGCATCCTGCTGCCCGGCCAGTTCGTGAACGTGGTGATCCACCCGGAGCAGAGCGAGATGCTGCCCGTGGTGCCGGTCTCCGCGGTGCAGGAGGACCGGCAGGGCAAGTTCGTGCTGGTGGTCGGGCAGGACGACCGGGTGGAGTTGCGGCGGATCGAGGCCGACCGCCAGGTGGACCAAAACTGGGTGGTGCAGAAGGGGCTGCAGCCCGGCGAAACGGTGGTGGTACAGGGGCTGCAGAAAGTGCAGCCGGGGATGGTGGTCCGCCCCGTGCCAGCGCCGGCGGCGACCGCCGAGGCCACGCCCGGTGCGGGCGGCCAGGCGGCGCACTGAGGCCATGCTCTCCGGCATCTTCATCCACCGGCCGAACCTCGCAATCGTCATCTCGGTGGTCATCGTGCTGCTGGGTGGGCTCGCCCTGCTGGTGATCCCGGTCTCGCAGTACCCGGAGATCACGCCACCGCAGATCCAGGTCTCCGCCACCTATCCCGGGGCGAGCGCCGAGGTGGTGGCAAACACCGTCGCCGCGCCGATCGAGAGCGCGGTGAACGGCGTGCCCAGGGCGCTGTACCTGGAATCGAGCAGCGCCAACAACGGCCGATACGGGCTCTCCGTCACCTTCAACATCGGCACCGACCCGGACATCGACCAGGTGAACGTGCAGAACCGGCTTTCCCAGGCGACGCCGCTGCTGCCGATCGAGGTGAACCGGCAAGGGCTGATCGTGCGGCAGCGCTCGCCCAACATGCTGCTGGCGATCAACTTCTATTCGCCGGGCGGCACCTACGACCAGACCTTCATCAGCAACTACGCCAGCATCAACGTGCGCGACGCGCTGCTGCGCATCCCGGGGGTGGGGGACAGCAACATCTTCGGCGGCGCCGACTACGCCATGCGCATCTGGATGGACCCGGAGCGCATGGCCGCGCTCGGCATAACCGCTGAGGACGTGGTCAACGCCATCGCTCAGCAGAACATCCAGGCTTCCGCCGGGCAGCTCGGCGCGCCGCCCATCGGCACCGGCCAGCAGCAGCAGCTCACCGTGGTGGCGCATGGCCGGCTGAGCGACCCGGCGGAGTTCGGCGACATCATCGTCCGCACCAACCGGAACGGCGCGGTGGTGCGGATCCGCGACATCGGGCAGGTCGAGCTCGGCGCGGAGACCTATGACAGCTTCGCCGCGCTGAACGGCCAGCCGGCGGCCACCCTCGTCATCTACCAGGCGCCGGGCGCTAACGCGCTTTCGGTCGCGAACGCGGTGCGGGCGGAGCTCGACCGGCTCTCGGCCCGCTTCCCGGCGGACCTGAAATACGCCGTTCTGTTCGACACCACGCGCTTCGTCAACGCGACCATCCACGAGATCCTGATCACCCTCGGCATCACCTTTGTCATCGTGGTCGCCGTGGTGTTCATCTTCCTGCAGGACTGGCGCGCCACGCTGGTGCCGACGCTTGCCGTGCCGGTCTCGCTCATCGGCGTCTTCCCGGTGCTCTACCTGCTCGGCTACTCGGCCAACACCATCACCCTGTTCGCGCTGGTGCTGGCGATCACCCTGGTGGTGGACGACGCCATCGTGGTGGTGGAGAACGTGCAGCGGAACCTCGAGGAGACGCCGGAGACCGATGTCGCGGAGGTCACCGCGCGCGCCATGGGGCAGATCACCGGGCCGGTGATCGCGACGACGCTGGTGCTGGTCGCCGTCTTCGCGCCGGTCGCGCTGCTGCCGGGCATCACCGGCCAGCTCTACCGGCAGTTCGCGGTCACCATCTGCGTTTCCGTCCTCATCTCGGCGGTGAACGCGCTGAGCCTGAGTCCGGCGCTCTGCCGGCTGCTGCTGCGCCCGCCGCAGCATGCGCGGCGCGGTCCCTTCGCGCTGTTCGACCGGGCGCTCAGGCGGGTGCGGGGCGGCTATGTGCGGGCGGCGACCTTCCTCGCCCGGCACCTCGTCATCGGCGTGGTGCTGTTCGCCGCCATCGGCGGCGGCACCTGGATCCTGTTCCGCACCCTGCCCTCGGCCTTCCTGGCGGAGGAGGACCAGGGCTACTTCTTCGTGGACGTGCAGCTGCCCAATGCAGCCTCGCTGCAGCGGACCCAGGTCGTGCTCGACGAGGCGCAGCGGATCCTGCGGGAGACGCCCGGCGTCTCCGACGTGATCTCGGTGGCCGGCTACAGCCTGGTCGCCGGCACCAACGCCTCCAATGTCGGGCTCGGCATCGTCGTGCTGAAGCCCTGGGGGGAGCGGACAGCGCCGGAGCAGCAGCTCGGCGCCATCCTCGACGCGGTGCGCCCCCGCCTCGCCGCGCTGCCGGAGGCGACGGTCGCCGCCTTCAACCCGCCCGCCATCCCGGGCCTCGGCACCACCGGCGGCTTCGACTTCCGGCTGCAGGGCACCGGCGGGCAGTCGCCGCAGCAGATGGCGGCCGCGGCGCGCGCCCTCATCCTCGCCGCCAACCAGGACCCGGCGATCGCCGGCGCCTTCACGACCTTCAACGCGGCGGAGCCGCAGATCCTGGTGGAGATGGACCGCAGCCGGGCCGAGCTGCTCGGCGTCTCGGCCGCCGACGTCTTCGCCGCGCTGCAGGCGCATTTCGGCTCGGAATTCGTGAACAACTTCAACCTCTACAGCCGCACCTTCCAGGTCCGGGTGCAGGACGCGCCGCGCTTCCGGGAGAGCCCCTCGGACATCGACCGACATTATGTGCGGAACCGCTCCGGCCAGATGGTGCCGCTGCGCGC
This sequence comes from Crenalkalicoccus sp., assembly GCA_035640795.1. GTDB lineage: Bacteria > Pseudomonadota > Alphaproteobacteria > Acetobacterales > Acetobacteraceae > DASQVL01. The sequence goes on from DASQVL010000198.1 coordinate 2,890, forward strand.
GCTGGTCACGCTGCGGCGGGTGTTGGGGCCGAACGTCGTCACCCGCTACGACCTGTTCCCCTCCGTCACCATCAACGGCCGGGCGGCGCCGGGGCACAGCTCCGGCCAGGCAATGGACGCCATGGAGCGCGTGGCGGACCGCACCCTGCCGAAGGGCTTCGCCTATGAATGGTCGGGGCTCTCCTACCAGGAGCGGCAGGCGGGCAACCAGGCCCCCTACGCCTTCCTGCTCGCCCTGATCTTCGGGTACCTCTTCCTGGTCGGGCAGTACGAGAGCTGGTCGGTGCCGTTCGGCGTCATCGCCTCCGTCACGGTCGCCGCGGCGGGCGCGCTCGGCGCGCTCTTCGTCGCCGCCCACGCCACGGACATCTATGCCCAGATCGGCCTCGTGCTGCTGATCGGGCTTGCCGCCAAGAACGCCATCCTGATCGTGGAATTCGCCGAGGCGCGCCGCCGCGCCGGGGCGAGCCCGATCGAGGCGGCGGATACCGGACTCGAGCAGCGCTTCCGCGCCGTGCTGATGACGGCGCTCGCCTTCGTCTTCGGCGTGATCCCGCTGGTGATCGCGAGCGGCGCCGGGGCCGGGGCGCGGCGCTCCATCGGCATCACCGTCTTCGGCGGCATGCTGGCGGCGACGCTGGTCGGGCTGGTCTTCGTCCCGGTGCTCTACGTGCTGATGGTCCGCCTCGCTGCCCTGGCCGGCCGAGTGCGGCCGGGCCGGCGGCGCGCCGCGCCGCGGCCGGGCCCGGCCGAGTAGCGCGGGCTCATACCGGTGCGCGTTTGTGTGTGACACACAAACGTCCTGAGGCGCCGGCGCGGCCTCCGTCCGCGTGCTTCGCAAGCTGCAGATCAGGATTTGTGCAGGGCGGTATCAGCCAGGCGGGAAGCGCACCGCCACACGGGTGCCGCCGCGCCCGCTCGTCGTCTGCACCGCGCCGCCCAGCGCGCCGGC
>DASQVL010000199.1:0-6524 GCA_035640795.1 Crenalkalicoccus sp.
CTCAGAACCTGACCCAAAAGCCCTTGTCGCGGCGCGAAGCGGCGTGATTCTGTTCGGGTCGTCTCGAGACGAGGGGACGGCGATGTGGACGGATGCGCAGCGCGAGCAGCACGAGCGGCCGGCCGAGGGCTATCCGAGCAGCCTGACGGATGCGGAGTGGTCGGAGCTGGAGCGGTTGATCCCGCCGGCCCGGCCGGGCGGTCGGCCGCGCGAGACGGACATGCGCGCGGCGGCCGACGCGCTGTTCTACCTGCTGCGCACCGGCTGCCCCTGGCGCTACCTGCCGCGGGACGGGCGCTTCCCGCCGCGCAGCACGGTCTACAACATCTTCCGCGGCTTCCAGCGCGACGGCGTGTGGGCGGCGATCGCGGCGACGCTGGTCGAGGCCGAGCGGCAGCGCCAGGGGCGCGAGCCCGATCCGACTGCCGGCATCCTCGACAGCCAGACCGCCCGGGCGGCGGAAAGGGGGGGTCTCGCGCGGACCCGGTGGGCTACGATCCCGGCAAGCGGACCAAGGGGCGCAAGCGCCACCTGCTGACCGACACGCTCGGCCTGCCCTTGCGGGTGGTGGTGCATTCGGCCGGCATCCAGGACCGCGACGGTGCGGCCCTGGTGCTCGAGGGGCTGCGGTCGCGCTGCCCGCATCTCGACCTCGTCTGGGCGGACGCCGGCTACCTCGCCCACCAGGTCGACGACGCCGTTGCCGCCGTCCCCGACCTGCGCATCGAGATCGTCAAGCGTTCGAAGCCGAAAGGCTGGGAACTGCTGCCGCGCCGCTGGGTCGTCGAGCGGACCTTCGCCTGGTTCGGCCGCAACCGCCGCCTCGCCAGGGACTACGAGGGCATCGTCGAGGCCGCCCTCGCCTTCATCCACCTCGCCACCATCCAGCTCCTCATCCGCCGCCTGGCAAGGCTGTGACCACTTTTGAGTCAGGCTCTCAGACCCCTTCGGCCTGGCCACCCGTCCCCCGCTCCGGCGCGCCCGGCGCTCCGCCGGCCGGCGCCTCCCCGCTGCCGCGGATCGGGATGCGCCGGTCCCGCCCCGCCTCGGGCTTCGGCCGCGGCAGCAGGATGCGCAGCACCCCATGCTCGAAATTCGCCGTCACCGCCTGCGGGTCTGGCGCGAAGGGCAGCCGCAGCGCGCGTTGGAACCGCCCGAAGCTCCGCTCCTGCAGGTGCACGCCGCCCTCCTCCGTCTGCCGCTGCTCGCGCTTCTCGCCGCGAAGGACCAGCAGCTCGCCCTCCAGCCGCAGATCGACGTCGCTCTCCTGCACGCCGGGAAGCTCGGCCGTCACCTCCAGCCCGTCGGCCGTCTCCCGCACGTCCAGGATGGGCGTGAAGCCGCGCAGCGGCATGCCGCGGAAGGCGTCTTCCACCACCCGCCCGATCTCGCGCTGGAGCATGCCGAAGGGATCGTCGCCGCGGGTGAGCCCCTCGCCGCGCGGCCCGAGGAACCGGGAGAACATGGCGCTTGCCTCCGTCTGCCTGAGGGGGGAATGGGCAGGCCGGGGTGGCCGCGCCAGCCCGCCGGGCCGGCTTCCGCGAAGCGTGATGCATCGGGGTAACCGCCCGGCCTGTACCGCCGAAGGCCAGGGCGTTTTCGCGGTTCCGCCCGTGCGGTGTACGGCCGAAACCGCTTCAACGCCTAGCCTTCGCACTTTCCACGGCGAACCGCCGCGCACGTCGCCGGAAGATGCTCCAAGCGCCGCCCAGGGGAGTCACACTTGTCCGCACCCGCCGCCCCGGTCCGCAGCCCGCTCGACCCCGCCAAGTTCCGCGACCCGCAGGTGACGGCGAAGGGCGAGACGCGCGCCACCGTCGCGCTCTCGGCGCTCCGCACCCTCTGGGTCAACACCGGCACGCTCTGCAACATCACCTGCCGCAACTGCTACATCGAGAGCAGCCCGAAGAACGACGCGCTGGCCTACATCTCCGCCGCCGAGCTCCGGACCTATCTGGAGGAGATCGCAGCGAACCGCCTGCCGGTAGAGGAGGTCGGCTTCACCGGCGGCGAGCCATTCCTGAACCGCGAGCTGCCGAGGATGCTCGAGGAGGTGCTCGCCCGCGGCTTCCGCGCGCTGGTGCTGACCAATGCCATGAAGCCGATGCGCAACCAGGCGGCGGCGCTCGATGCGCTGCGCGCCCGCTTCGGCGGAAGCCTCACCATCCGCGTCAGCCTCGACCACTACGAGGCCACGGTGCACGACCTGGAGCGGCAGGTGGGGAGCTTCGCCCAGGCGCTTGAAGGCCTGATCTGGCTCGCTCGGCGTGGCTTCCGCCTGCACGTCGCCGGCCGCGCCGGCTTCGGCGGGCGGGAGGACGAGGCGGGCATGCGCGCGGGCTTCGCCCGGCTCTTCGCCGCTCACGGCATCCCGGTGGACGCCGCTGACCCGGTGGAACTGATGTTGTTCCCCGAAATGGACGCGACCGCCGACGTGCCGGAGATCACCACCGCCTGCTGGGGCATTCTGGGCAAGAGCCCGGAGGCCCTGATGTGCGCCTCCGCCCGCATGGTGGTGAAGCGGCGCGGCGCGGCGCGGCCGGCCGTGGTGGCCTGCACCCTGGTCCCCTACGACCCGCAATTCGAGCTCGGCGCGACGCTCGCCGAGGCGGCGCGGCCGGTCGCCCTGAACCACCCGCACTGCGCCAGGTTCTGCGTCCTCGGTGGCGCGGCCTGCTCCCGCTGATACCGTCCGCACCTTTGTGCGGATGGTATCGCGTGGAGTTGGCGGGGCGGCCGCGCCAAAGAACCCGGACATTGCAAACCGGGACCGCCAGGCACCGCGCCCCGGTTGACGGCGGGGTGCCTTTCGCAGCCTGAATGGGCGGTCCCGCTGCCGGAGTCGCCGCATGCTGCGCCGCCCGTTCCTCGCCCTGCCGGCCCTGATGGCGCTGGCTGCCTGCCAGCGGCCGGCCGCCCCGGCCGCTGGCGCCCGCCGGGCCAGCGTCTTCTTCACCCAGGACAGCGCCGGGCTGGACGAGTCCTCCCAGGCGACCATCGCCGAGGCGGCGCGCGCCGCCGCGGCCAGCCCGGGCGCGCCAGTCACCGTGCTGGGCTTCGCCGCGCCGGATACCGGCACGACCGCCTTCAACCGCACCCTGGCCCAGGCGCGGGCACAGAACGTGGCGGACGCGCTGGTCGCTGCCGGCGTCCCTGCCTCCCGCATCCGCATCCAGTCGCGCGGCGCCGTGCCCTTCGACCTCGTCCCCACCGAATCCCGCCGGGTCGAGATCGTCATCGGCGGCTGACGCGGGGCCCCGCGCATGGCATGAGCGCCGCCATGCTCGATGATGCGACGGGGCCCGTGGAGACGCCGGAGGCGGTGCTGCACCGCGTCTTCGGCTTCGCCGGATTCCGCGGCCGCCAGGCGGAGATCGTCAGCCACGTCATGGCGGGCGGCTCCGGCCTCGTGCTGATGCCGACCGGCGGCGGCAAGTCGCTCTGCTATCAGGTGCCTGCGCTCTGCCGCCCCGGCCTCGGCGTCGTCGTCTCGCCGCTGATCGCGCTGATGGAGGACCAGGTCGCGGCGCTCCGCCAGCAGGGCGTGGCGGCGGCGGCGCTGCACTCCGACCTGGACGAGGCGGCGGCGCGGGAGGTGAAGCGCGACCTGCTGCGCGGCGCCACCAAGCTGCTCTACGTCTCCCCGGAACGGCTGACGCTCGATTCGATGCTCGGCTTCTTTGCCGGCCAGCGCGTCGCCCTCTTCGCGGTGGACGAGGCGCATTGCGTCTCCCAGTGGGGCCATCACTTCCGGCCGGAATATCGCGGCCTCGCCGTGCTGGCGGGGCGCTTCCCGGCCGTGCCGCGCCTCGCCCTGACCGCGACGGCCGATCCGCGCACCGTCGAGGATATCCGCGCCCAGCTCGGCCTGACCGATGCCCCGGTCTTCCGCGGCGGCTTCGACCGGCCGAACATCTTCCTCTCCGCCGCCGGGCGGGACCAGGAACGCGGGCAGCTCCGCGCCTTCATCGGCGCCAGGGGCAGCACGGGGATCGTCTATTGCGGCACCCGCGCGCGCACCGAGCAGACGGCGGAATGGTTGCGCGCCGACGGGCATGACGCGCTCGCCTTCCATGCCGGCATGGACGCCGCGGCGAAGCGCGCCGCGCATGCCCGCTTCGCCCGCGGCGACGCGGTCGTGATGGCGGCGACCATCGCCTTCGGCATGGGCATAGACCGGCCCGATGTGCGCTTCGTCGCGCATCTCGACCTGCCGCGCTCGCCCGAGAGCTGGTACCAGGAGATCGGCCGCGCCGGCCGCGACGGCCTGCCCGCCCGCGCCCTCCTCCTCTACGGCGCCGGCGACATCGCGCTCGCCCGCCACCGCATCGCCGAAAGCCCGGCGCCCGAGGAGCAGAAGCGGATCGAGCGCGCGCGCCTCGACGCGATGGTGGCGATCGCCGAGGCGGCGACCTGCCGCCGCGCCATCCTGCTGCGCTGCTTCGGGGAGGAGGCGCCCGAGCGCTGCGGCCATTGCGATGTCTGCCTGCATCCGCCGCGGCTCTTCGACGGCACCGTCGCCGCGCAGAAGCTGCTCTCCGCCGTGCTGCGCACCGGGCGGCGGTTCGGCGTTGCGCATGTGGTGGACGTGCTGCGCGGGCGGATGACCGACAAGGTCGCGCAATTCGCGCATGACCGGCTGCCCACCTTCGGCGTGGGCAAGGAGCTCTCCGACCAGGCCTGGCGCGGCGTCGCGCGGCAATTGGTGGCGCAGGGCGCGCTCGACGTCGCGTTGGAGAACCATGGCGAGCTGGTTCCGACCGAGGCGGCGCGCCCCATCCTGAAGGGCGAGCGGCCGGTGATGCTGCGCGAGGAGCTGCTGGCGCCCGCCGCCCGCCGCGCCGCGCCGCGCGGCCTGGCGGAGGCCGGGCCCGAGGATCCGGGCTTCGCCGCACTCCGCGCCTGGCGGCGCGGCGAGGCGCAGGCCCAGGGCGTGCCCGCCTACGTCATCTTCCATGACGCGACGCTCGGTGCCATCGCCGCGGCGCGGCCGGCCGACCTCGCGGCGCTCGGCGCCATCCCGGGCGTCGGGCGGAGCAAGCTCGAGCGCTACGGGGAGGCGGTGCTGGCGGCGCTCCGCGCTGCCAGCACCTGATACCAAGTGCACGAAGTTCCGACCCCGCGGCCTGCGGAGCAGGTCGAGGCCGCGACTGCGGCCCGCGGCCCCGGGTCCCCACCGGCATTGCGGTGCAATGCCGGTGGGAGCCCGTTGTGCCGCGAAGCTAGGCCGCGGAGCGGCGCCGGCGTTTGAGGGCAGTTGAGATGTCAATCTCAACTGCGCTGGGCATGACAGCCTCCGCACAAGGCGTCGAACTTTGAGCGGATGGTGTCGCGGGCAGGTGTCCCGATTCCGAAGTCCGCCGCCAGTGCGGCGCCCTACGGATCGGAACACCAGCCCTTGCTTTCAGTGGCCTGCTGGTCCGCTCCGTTCGCTGCCGAAGCAGCGAACTTCGCGGGCAGGACGCTAGCGGTTCTGCGGATAGGCGCCCGAGATGTTGGACCCCGTCGCGCGGTCATAGGCGCGCCCGGCCGCGGTCCCCGGCGGGTTGCTGGACGTGCCGTCCGACTGCGACGGATAGGCCCCGCTGGTATTGGTGCCGGTCGCCCGGTCGAAGGCCCGCTCGGCGGCGGTGCCGGAGGGGTTGTTCCCGGTGCCGTCGGCCGAGCTGCGCGGGCTGTCGGTGGCTCGGTCATAGGCGCGCTGCACCGCCGTGCTGGGCGGGTTGCCGGCCGTGCCGTCGCGGGTGCCGCTGCTGCAGGCGCCAAGCGCGGCCAGTGCCGCGCCGGCAAGCAGGGCACGCAGTGGGGTGACGTTCATGGGCTCTCCTTCCCGTCCGAACGTTCCGTCCAGCGCGCGCCCGGCGGCGCAGTTCCGTCACAGGGGAGCGGGATCGGCGATGGCCGCCTCGCCGTGGCGTGAGGGACGGGGTAGAGCGCCGGAAGGTTGAGGGGGGCGGGGCATGGCCGGCAGCTTGCGGGTGGCGATTGGGGGGCTGGGCGCGATTGGCGGGCACCTGGCCCGCGCTCTCGATGCGGGGGTGGAGGGGCTTACGCTCAGCGCCGTCGCGTCCCGCGATCCGGAGAAGGCGGCGCGCACCCTCGCCGGCTTCCGAGCGCCGCCTGCCATGGTGCCGCTGGAGGCGCTGGCCGAGCATGCGGAGGTGGTGGTCGAGGCCGCCCCGGCCGCGGTGTTCGAGGCGATCGCGCTGCCTGCCATCGCCCGCGGCCGCATCTTCGTGCCCTCCTCGGTCGGCGCGCTGCTGCCGCGCATGCACCTGGTGGAGCGGGCGCGCGAGACCGGCGCGCGGATCATCGTGCCCACCGGCGCGCTGCTTGGCCTGGATGCCGTGCGCGCCGCGGGGGAGGGCGATGTGGAGAGCGTAACGATCGAGACGCGCAAGCCACCCGCCGGCCTTGAGGGCGCACCCTACCTGGTGGAGCACGGCATCACGCTCACCGGCCTCGCCGCGCCGCGGCGCGTCTTCCAGGGCAACGCATTCGACGCGGCGCGCGGCTTCCCGGCG
>DASQVL010000200.1:0-2001 GCA_035640795.1 Crenalkalicoccus sp.
GGGAGGGCCGCATCCCGATCTACGAACCGGGGCTCGACCGGCTGGTCGCCGACAACGTCCGGGAGGGGCGGCTCGCCTTCACCACCGACCTGACCGAGGCGGTGCGCGGGACGGAGGCGGTCTTCCTCGCGGTCGGCACGCCGTCCCGCCGCGGCGATGGCCATGCCGACCTCACCTACGTCTTCGCCGCGGCCGAGCAGGTGGCGCGCGCCGCCGCCGGCCCGATCGTGCTGGTGACGAAGTCCACCGTACCCGTGGGCACGGGGCGGCGGGTGCGGGAGGTGGTGCGGGCGGCGCGGCCCGACCTTGCGATCGAGGTCGCCTCCAACCCCGAATTCCTGCGCGAGGGGAGTGCAATCGGCGACTTCATGCGGCCCGACCGCGTGGTGATCGGCGTGGAGGCGGGCGAGGGTGGCGAGCGGGCGCTCGCCGTGCTGCGGCGCCTCTATCGCCCGCTCTACCTGATTGAGACGCCGATCGTCGCCACCAGCATCGAGACGGCGGAGCTCATCAAGTACGCGGCGAACGCCTTCCTCGCGGTGAAGATCACCTTCATCAACGAGATCGCCGATGTCTGCGAGAAGGTGGGGGCGGATGTGCACGACGTGGCCCGCGGCATGGGCCTCGATGGCCGCATCGGGCGGAAATTCCTGCATGCCGGGCCGGGCTATGGCGGCTCCTGCTTCCCCAAGGACACGCTGGCACTGGCGCGCACCGCACAGGATGCCGGCAGCTCGGTGCGCCTCGTCGAGACGACGATCGAAGTGAACGAGGCGCGCAAGGCACAGATGGCCGAGCGCGTGATCGCTGCCTGCGGCGGCTCGGTCGAGGGGCGGACGGTCGCGGTGCTCGGCCTGACCTTCAAGCCGGAGACCGACGACCTGCGGGAATCGCCGGCCCTGGTGGTGGTGCCGCACCTGGTGGGGGCCGGCGCCCGGGTGCGCGCCTTCGACCCGGCCGGCATGGTGCATGCGCGGGCGCTGCTGCCGGCTTCCGTCCACTACGCGGCCAATGCGCTGGACGCGGCGGAGGGCGCGGACGCGCTGGTGCTGCTGACCGAGTGGAACGAGTTCCGCGCCCTCTCGCCGGAGCGGCTGGCGCGCGCGATGCGCGGGCGCGTGCTGCTCGACCTGCGCAACGTCTACGACCCGGCGGCGATGCGCGCCGCGGGCTTCCACTACAGCGCCATCGGGCGCGCCTGAGGCACCAGGAGACAGCGCGATGACGGCCTTCCACCACCGCTTCCACCCGACCCTGCTGCGCGAATACGACATCCGCGGCATCGTCGGGCAGACCCTGAAGCCGGAAGACGCCTTCGCGATCGGTCGCTGCTTCGGCTCCATCGTCGCGCGCGGCGGCGGGAAGACGGTCGCGGTCGGCTATGATGGCCGGCTCTCCTCCCCGGATCTCGAGCCGCAGCTGGTGGCAGGCCTGCGCGCCTGCGGGCTGGAGGTGATCCGCATCGGGCTCTGCGCCACGCCGATGCTGTATTTCGCCGCGACCAGCACGGGCACGGACGGCGCCGTGATGGTGACGGGCAGCCACAACCCGCCGGACTACAACGGCTTCAAGATGATGCTGGGGAGGAAGCCCTTCTTCGGCCCGCAGATCCAGGAGATCGGCCGCATGGCGGCGGAGGGCGACGTGGTGCCCGCCTCCACGGAGGGCTCCGATCGCCGCATCGACGTGACCGAGGAGTATGCGCGGCGCGTCCTCGCCGACTACGATGGCGGCGAGCGCCAGCTGAAGGTGGTCTGGGATCCGGGCAACGGCGCCGCTTCCGACATCGCCAAGGTGATCGCCGGGCGGCTGCCGGGCGAGCATTTCCTGATCAACGCGACGGTGGACGGCACCTTCCCAAACCACCACCCGGACCCGACGGTGCCGGCGAACCTCGCCCAGCTGATTGCGGAGGTCGAGCGCGAGAAGGCCGATCTCGGCATCGCCTTCGACGGCGATGGCGACCGCATCGGCATCGTGGACGATGCGGGCCACATCCTG
>DASQVL010000201.1:0-2137 GCA_035640795.1 Crenalkalicoccus sp.
TGCCGCCTTGCTGCTCGTCCTGCTGCTCCGGTCGGCGGGCTGGCTGCAGCCGCTCGAGCTCGCCGCCTATGACCAGCTGGTCGCCGCCCATGCCGGCACCGCCGCCGGCGGGCGCATCGTCCTCGTCACCGTCACCGAGGAGGACATCAGCCAGTATGGCTGGCCGCTGCGCGACCGGACGCTCGCCGCCGTCATCACCAAGCTGCTGGACGAGGGCGCGGTCGCGGTCGGCATCGACCTCTACCGCGACAAGCCGCTCGGCCCCGGGACCGAGCAGCTGGAGGCGTTGCAGCGCAACCCCGCCGTCCTCTGGGTCTACAAGGCGGCCGAGAGCGGGCAGGGCGGCGTGCCGCCGCCACCGGGCGTCGCCGGCACCGGGCGCGCCCTGCTCTCCGACATGGTGGTGGACCCGGGCGGCATGGTCCGCCGCGGCCTGCTCGCGGCCGAGGATCCGGAGACCGGGCGCACCGTGCGCACCCTCGGCGCCGCCCTCGCCGAGCGCTTCCTCGGCGAGCGGCTGCGCCCGGACGGCGACGGCCTCGCCCTGGGCGGCGGCCACGTCACCCTGGTCGGGGACCGCTTCGGCCCCTTTTCGGAGGTGGATGCCGGCGGCTACCAGATGCTGCTCGACTTCCGCGGCGGCACGCGGAGCCTGCCGCGATTCAGCTTGGCCGAGCTGGCGGCGCGGGACCTGAGCGGGGAGGTGGGCGGGCGCATCGTCATCCTCGGCAACGCCGCGCTCAGCGTGAAGGACAGCTTCGGCACCCCGCTGCAGACCGGGTTGAGCGGTGCGCCGGCGCTGCCCGGCCTCGCCCTCCACGGCATGATCGCGGACCAGCTGATCCGCTACGCCCTCGGCGAGAGCCGGGAGCGCGTGCCCCTGCCGCATTGGGTGGACACCACGCTGATCTGGGCGGCTGCGCTGGGCGGCGTGGGGCTCGCGGTGCTCTGCAGCAGCGGGCTGGCGGCCCTGGCGGGCTTCGCCGCGGCCTGCGCCCTGCTCGTGGGCCTTTCCTGGAAGGCCTTTGCCCTGGGCTTCCTCGTCCCCGGCGCGCCGATGGGCCTTGCCCTTGTCCTTGCGGCCGCCAGCGTCAGCTGGGTGCTGCGCGGCCGCGGCCGGCGGGAGCGCATCGCGCTCCGCCGCTCCTTCGAGCATTACCTCGACCGGCGCATCATCACCTCCCTGCTCGAACGGCCGGGCGGCGCCAATTTCGGCGGCGAGTACCGCGAGATCTCGGTGCTGTTCACCGACCTCACCGACTTCACCACGCTCGCCGAGAGCCTGCCCGCCAGCACGGTGGCCGAGTTGCTGCACGACTACTTCGACGGCGTCTGCGCCGCCGTGGTCGCCGCCGGCGGGCTGGTGAACAACTTCACCGGGGATGGCGTGATGGCGCTGTTCGGCGCGCCGCAGCCCCAGGCGGACCATGCCGACCGCGCGATGGACGCGGCGCTGGCGGTGGACGACTTCAGCCGCCGCTTCCAGGCGGCACGGCTGGCGGAGGGCATCGCCTGGGGCGGCACGCGCATCGGCGTGCACACGGGGATGGCGCTGGTCGGCAATGTCGGCACCCGCGCCAAGCTGCAATACGGCGCGGTGGGCGACGTGCTGAACACCGCTTCCCGGCTCGAGGGGCTGAACAAGGCGATCGGCACGCGCATCGCGGTCTCGGGCGAGACGGCGCGGCGCTGCCTGCGGCACCGCTTCCGCCCGGTGGGGGATGTGGTGCTGAAGGGCCGCCGCGCCGCGCTGCCCGTGCTGACGCCGGTCCTGGCCGGCGCGCAGGAGGAGGGCGTGCTGCCGCGCTACGAGGCGGCCTTCGAGGCGCTGCGCGCCGGCCGCGCCGAGGCAGCGGCGCTGTTCGAGGCGCTGCACGCCGAGGATCCCGCCGAGCCCTGCACGGCCTTCCACCGCGAGAGGCTCGCCGCCGGCGAGCGCGGCGTGCTGCTGGAGATGCGGCAGAAATGAGCGCGCGCGATCCCGTGACCTTCGGGCGATGCGCTGGACCGCTGCGCGGCCGCGGTGCACCTTCCGACCGTATCGGCGCGGCGACGCGCGGCCTGACCGCCCGGGGGCCTCAGCCGAAGCGGCTTCGCCGGCGGCGGCCCGCCGCCCCCGCGCCGGCCCCGGTCCCCG
>DASQVL010000202.1:0-3859 GCA_035640795.1 Crenalkalicoccus sp.
CGACCGCGGGGACACTGGCGATGCGGCTCTACCAGGACCGGCTGGCGGCGCGCGGGTATGACTGCCTGGTGCCGGAGCCCGGGGAGATGGCGCGGCTGGTGACGCCGGCGATCGCCGCGGTGAAGGCCGGGCTTGTGGCGGTGGCCCATGCGCCACTGGCCGAGGCGGCGGGGGCGCTGGTGGCGCGCGGGGCGCGGGCGGTGGTGCTGGGCTGCACCGAGATCCCGCTCGGCCTCGCCGCCGGGCCGCCGCTGCAGCTACCGGTTGCGGATACGCTCGACGCCCTGGCGCGCGCCGCCATTGCCTGGGCGCGGGGATAGGTCCGGGCGGTGCTCAAGCGCCGCGCCTTCGACCGCGAGGGCGATCCAGCCGGTCCAGTGCTTGAAGAGCTCTTCCATGCCCGCCGCTTTTTGCGGCGGGTCAGCGACCCGCGGGCGGGGTCAGTCGCAGTCGCAGCCCGGGGTCGGGCCGGTCTCGCCGCGCACCACGTGGTGGTCGATCCATTCGGCGACCAGGCGGCGCGCCTCGCCCACCGAGGCTTCGGGGTGGTGGATGCGGTAGAGGGCGGTGCAGGCGCGGAAGGCGGAGAAGTCGTCCGTGCCGGCCTCGCGCAGCTCGCGGTAGGCGGTGACGACGGCCCGCTCGCAGCGCCGGGCGATGACGCTGGCCACGCGCATGTTGCCGGGCTTCGTGGTCGCCCTGACGGGAGGCATCCGCACCATTCAGCGCTCCGTCCGCAAGCCAGTTGAGAATCACTCGCAATCGAGGCAGATGCTAGCGATATCTGAATGGCCGTTCAAGCGAGCAGATGGTGTGGGGTGGCCCCCGCCTCCGCGGCCTCGGCCGGGGGTCTTCCAGCCGGACCGGGCAAGCGCCGCGGAGAAGGGATCAAAAAAAGGATGGTGGGGGTTTGGGGGGTCGCCGAAGGCGACGTGAGCTTCCTCCCCCAAGGGCCATCTACGCCCGCGCCACCGCCTCCGCCAGCGCCCGGCCGACATCCGTGGTCGCTGCCTGTCCCCCCATGTCCCGCGTCCGCGGCCCGCCCTCCCTGAGCAGCCGCTCGATCGCGCCGACCACCGCCGCCGCCGCCTCCCGTTCGCCGAGATGCTCGAGCAGCATCGCCCCCGACCAGATCTGGCCGATCGGGTTGCAGATGCCGCGCCCCGCGATGTCCGGTGCGCTGCCATGCACCGGCTCGAACATCGAGGGCGCCGTCTTCTCCGGGTTGATGTTGGCGGAGGGCGCGATGCCGATCGAGCCCGCCACCGCCGGGCCGAGATCGCTCAGGATATCGCCGAACAGGTTGGAGCCGACCACCACGTCGAACCAGTCGGGATGCTGCACGAAGTGCGCGCAGAGGATGTCGATGTGGTACTGGTCGGTCTTCACCTGCGGGTATTGCTGCGCCATCGCCGCGAAGCGCTCGTCCCAGTAGGGCATGGTGAAGGTGATGCCGTTGGACTTGGTGGCGCTGGTCACCTTCTTCCGCGGCCGCGTCATCGCCAGCTCGAAGGCGTAGCGCAGGATGCGGTCGGTCCCCGTGCGCGTCAGGATGCTCTGCTGGGAGACGAATTCGCGCTCCGTGCCCTCGAACATGCGGCCGCCGACGCTGCTGTACTCGCCCTCGGTGTTCTCGCGCACCACGTAGAAGTCGATCTCGGCCGGCGTGCGGTCGGCGAGCGGCGTGCGCGCGCCGGGCATCAGCCGGCAGGGGCGGAGGTTCACGTACTGGTCGAAGACCCGGCGGATCGGGATCAGCAGGCCCCAGAGCGAGACATGGTCCGGCACGCCCGGCCAGCCGACGGCGCCGAGGAAGATCGCATCGCTCTCGCGCAGCCGGTCGAGCCCGTCCTCCGGCATCATGCGGCCGGTCTTCGCGTAGGTGTCGCAGGACCAGTCGTAATCGGTGAGCTGCAGCTCGAAGCCGAAGCGGCGCGCGGCGGCGTCGAGCACGCGCAGGCCCTCCGGCACCGTCTCCTTGCCGATCCCGTCGCCGGGGATCACCGCCAGCCGATAGCGCCGCCCTGCCATGCCACTGTTTCCCTCGCTCGCGCGCAAACTGCGCCGGGGCGGCCGGGGCGGCAAGCTCGGACGGAAGCGGGCCGGCCGCGGCGGCGCGCTTCGCGCGGCGGGCGAGTTCTGATCCGAAGAGCGCCGCGCCGGTGGCGAACTCCGGACTGGGGACACAGAGCGGCTTCCGTTCGCGCGCGCTCACGGAAACCGCTCTACAACCTTGTTTTCAGAGCATCTTCACCCGGTCAGGCAATTCCACCTGAACGGGATCTGCTCTAGGCGGAGAAGGGCGTAACGACCTATGCTCCGCGCCGCGTGCAGAGGAAGAGGCGTTCATGTCCGACGCGGTGATGAAAAGCCTGGGTCAGCTCAATGAGGGCTGGGGCATCTGCGGGTTCACCAGCACCTTCTACGCGATGTACCAGGCCAATCCCGGGTCGCGCGGCTGGCTGGTGAATGCCACGCAGGTCTACAGCGTCCTCTACGAGATCAGCGACTACCTGAAGGCGCTGCAGGCGGCGCAGAGCCCGATGCTGCAGGACATCACCGCCTTCACGCGCAGCTTCGGGGATCCCTATGACACCTTCACGGTCGAGGACTACATCCAGCGCATCGACACGCTGAGCGAGAATACGCGGCAATACCTGGCCTTCGGCAACGACGCGTTGACACGGGCCCACGAGACGGGGCTGAAGGACTATCCGCTTTTCGGGATCGCGATGCCGCCGCAGGCGGTCGCCGACTACATCGAGCGGATGTGGAAGTGGCGGGCGACGGTGGCCGAGTTCAACGCCGCGGGCTTCTCCGGCGATGCGATCGTCGGCGTGCGCAACGTCAAGAACACGACGATGAAGATGTATCACGGCTTGTGCCACTACCTCTTCCGCGGCGGCTCCACCTATTACAGCTGGGGCCGCACCTTCGCGTCCCTGACGGACGCCAATGCGGATTACGCGATCTGCTACGCCATCACGGTGAGGAAGTACTGAGCGGAAGCCCGGCCCGGGCCTGCGCCGGAACGCCGGCCGCAGCCGGCCCGCATGGGCCGGATCGCGGGCAGGCCGGGATCAGCGCCGGCGGAGCGTGACGCGGCGCGCGAGGCCGAGCGCGGCGACGCCGAGCCCCGCGATGCCGACCCACACCGCCGGGCGCGGCCCGAAAGTCAGATCGAGATTGGCGGCGAGCACGCGCTCCGCCGGCAGGTTGGTCGCCAGCGCGTACCAGGCGTACTCCACGGCCGCGGTCGCCGCCGCGGCCAGCGGCGCCAGCCCGGGCAGCGGCCAGAGCCGCCCGCGCCAGGCCATGGGCTGCGCCCGCCACAGCATGAGCCACAGGAAGAGGCCCGCAGTCAGGACCGCTTCCGAGACATCGGCCTTGGACTGCAGGAAGAAGTGGAAGAGGGCGAGGGCGGCGATCAGGTAGATCAGCCGGTGCAGCCGCCCCCAGGCGGTGCCGAGCCGGCGCATCCACCCATCGGTCGAGGTCCAGCCGAGCACGCCGAGCCCCGCGAGCGTCACGAAGCCAATGGTCAGGTAGATGCGCAGCGCGATTTCGCGCGCGACGCGCCAGGGGTCGAAGCCCTGGTCGGCGGCGAAGAGGCCGAGATGGAGGAGGGCGTAGGCGAGGGCGGCGAGGCCCAGCATGCGCCGCAGCAGCAGCACGCGCGGCCAGGCGGCGACGAAGCGCAGCGGCGTGACCGCCAGCGCCACCAGGGTCAGCCGCACCGCCCAGAGGCCCGCTTCGTGGATCGCCTCCTTCAGCGGCTCCGGCCCCAGCGCGCCGGCCCACCACTGCGCGGCGAGCCAGGCGCCGGGCAGGAACAGCGCCAGGAAGACGACGAGCTTGA
>DASQVL010000203.1:0-10289 GCA_035640795.1 Crenalkalicoccus sp.
CGAGCACCGCGGCGCCCTGGCCGTCCAGCTCCCCCCCGATCCGCGCCCAATCCAGCCCGGCGACCCGCCCGGCCACCCCTTCGCGTTCCAGCACGTCCACCATCGGCCGTCCTCCTCTGGCGCAGCATGTCCCGGTGGGACACGCCCCGCCTGCCGGCAGTTGCGGTGGCGTGGAGCCGCACCGGCCCGAAATGCTCTGGCACTTTGTTCTTGATCGCATTTCCCGCGGCGAACCGCGCACACTTCGCCTGGAAATGCTCCAATGTCCCGATTCCGAAGTTCGCCGCCAGTGCGGCGCCCTTCGCATCGGTACACTGGCCTTTGATTTCAGTGGCCTGCTGGTCCGCTCCGTTCGCTGCTGAAGCAGCGAACTTCGCGGGCAGGACACTAGCGCGGCGGCCGCAGCAGCAGCGCCGGGCCGAAGACGCGGCCGAGGCCGAGCAGCACCAGCACCGCCCCGCCATGCCAGACCAGCAGCTCGGCCGCGGCGTCGGTCGGGTGGAACAGGCTGATCCCCGCGGAGCAGAGCGCCGCCGAGGCGAGCCCGGCCAGCGCGATCACCGGCTCCGGCCGCACCGGCCCGGCATGGCGCAGCAGCACCAGCTGAATGGCGGTCAGCGGCACGCCGAGCAGCAGCACGAAAATGACGCAGGGCCAGCTGGTGCCGGGGTTCAGCCCCGCCATGCCGTCCCGCGCCATGTCGCCCAGGCAACCCCAGCCGATGCTGGCGACCCAGGCGAGGGCGAAGGGCAGCGGCAGCAGCCCCCAGCGCCAGGACCGGTCCGGCCGGGCCAGCATGGCGGCGGCGAGCGCCGCGGTCAGCCCGACGAGCACGGAGAGCACCCACTGCGCCACCTCGAAGCCCCGGCTGAGATGGGCGGCGAGGTCGCCGCGGAAACCGGTGACGAGCAGCACCAGCACCACGGCGGCGACCGCCATGGCCAGCCATTCCGCCGCCTGGGCCCCGGGCCGGGGCAGGCGCCGCACCGGCCGCAGGCGGCTGGCCAGCTCCGCGATCATCTCCTCGGTCGACACGCTACTCCTCTATCCCCAGGCGGCGGCGCAGGGTCTTGATGGCGCGATGGGTCGCGACCTTCAGCGCGCCCACGGTCATGCCGGACCGTGCCGCGGCCTCGGCCAGCGGCAATTCCTCGAGCTTCGCCAACTGCAGCGCCATCCGCTGGGCCGGCGGCAGGCTGGCCACCGCCACGCGCAGCCGCGCCGCCTCGACCTCCTCGGCACCCGAGTTCGCCGGCGGCGCGGCCAAGGTTTCGCCGAAGGCGTCGATCGGTGTCTCCCGCCCCTGGCGGCGGCCGCGGCGGCGCAGGCGGTCCACCGCCCGGCGTTCGACGATCGCCACCAGCCAGGGGCGGATGGGGCGGGCGGGGTCGTAGGTGGCACGCAGCTGGTGGATGGTGAGGAGGGCATCCTGCACCGCGTCCTCGGCTTCCGCCGGGTCCGCGATGCGGCGGCGGGCGATGGCGCGGAGCAGCGGCAGGGCGGCGCGCAGCACCTGGTCGTAGGCGCGCGCGTCGCCGGCCTGCGCGGCCGCCATCCAGGCTTCCCACTCGCCTTCGACGCGCTTCATGGCCGCCTCCGCGGGTGCCGGCCGGGTTACACGGCCATGGCGGGGCGCGCCAGCGGGGCGGGGCGGGGAGTGGGTTGCCCTTGGGGGAGGAAGGGAACTTCCTCCCCCCCAAGCCCCCACCATCCTTTTTTTGATCCTTTCTCCTTCGCGCTTGCCCGGGCCGGCTGGAAGACTCCCGGCCAGGGCCATTACACTCCGGCGGGCCGGCGATCCCGCCACGGCATCGCGCGCTCGTAGTGATCCCCGGTGCCTAGCAGCAGCGCCTCCTCGAAGGGCCGGGCGGCCAGCTGGATCGCCACCGGCAGCCCGCCCTCCCCGAAGCCCGAGCAGACCGAAAGCGCCGGCCAGCCCAGCAGGTTGAACGGAATGGTGAAGCTCGGCGCCTGCAGGAAGCCCCAGCGCGGCACCGCCTCGATCCGCGGCGCCTCCGCCGGCTGCGCCGCGGTCAGCAGCAGGTCGCAGCCCTCCGCCGCCGCCAGGGTGGCGGCGATCAGCGCCCGCCGCCGCTTCTGCGCCGCCAGCAGGTCCGCCGCCGTCAGCAGCGCACCCAAGGCCAGCCGCCCGCGCATCAGCGCCCCGTAGCGCCCCGGATCGGCCCGCATCCACCCCTCATGCACCGAGAAGGCCTCGGCCAGCAGGATGGTCCAGCCGCAGGCGCTGAAGGCCTCGAGCGGCGGCAGGGTGACGTCGCTGAGCTCCGCCCCTTCGGCGCGGAAGAAGGCGGCCGCGTCCTCGATGCCCTGCCGCGTCGCCGCGCTGACCTGGCAGTCCGACTCATGGAAGTGCCGCACCAGGCCGATGCGGAGGCCCTTCACCCCCTGGCCGAGCCGCGCCGAGAGGTCCGGCACCGGCCGCCGCGCGCTGGCGGGATCGGCGGGATCGTGCCCGGCCATCGCCTGCAGCAGCTTCGCGCAATCCGCGACCGTCCAGGCGAGCGGCCCGGTGTGGTCGAGCGACTGGGCGAGCGGCAGCACGCCCGCGCGGGAGCAGAGGCCATAGGTCGGTTTGATGCCGGCGATGCCGCAGAGCGCCGCCGGCCCGCGGATGGACCCGCCGGTATCCGACCCCGTGCCGCCCAGGATCATGCCGGCAGCGACCGCGGCGCCGGTGCCGGAGGAGGAGCCGGCGGTGAAGTGATCCGGGTTCCAGGGATTGCGTGCCGGCGGCCAGGGCAGGTCGAAGGAGGGGCCGCCGAAGGCGAATTCATGCGTGGCGAGCTTGCCCAGCATGACCGCGCCGGCGGCGGCGAGCCTGGCGACCGTCGTCGCATCGCGCTGCGCCACATGGTCCTGCAGCACCCGGGAATGGCCGGTGGTGGGCAGTCCCGCCGTCTCGTAGATGTCCTTGTGGGCGATCGGGATGCCGTCCAGCGGCCCGCGCGGGCCGTCGCGCAGGATGCGCGCCTCCGCCGCCCGCGCTTCGGCCATGGCGCTGTCCCGCGTCACCCGGATGAAGGCGTGCAGCGCGGGGTCCAGCCGCTCGATGCGGTCGAGGCAGGCCCGCGTCAGCTCCACGGGCGAGAGCCGGCGCGCGGCGATCTGCCGCGCCGCCTCGGTGATGCTCGGGATCGCGCTCATGGCGCCGCATCGAAGGTGGTGGCTGGCTCGGCCAGCGCGGCCGCCAGCGCGTCCTCACCGGGCAGCGGCGCGCGGAGCTGGCGGAGCCAGGCTTCGAGGCGCGCCCAGGCGGGCGGCAGCTCGGCCTGACATGCGGCGTCGAGCGTCAGGCCGGCGCGGCTGAGCAGCAGCGCAAACTCGGCCTCGGTCGGTTGCGACAGCATCCATCCTCCTCGCGCGTATACCCGGGCCAGTATGCCGGGTCGCGCGGCGGCGTGAACCGCCCGCGCAGCCGCGTCGGGCGCCGGTTGCCAGCGCCTCGGGCGGAAGGCTAGGCTTCCTGCCGAAAACAGCGGCGCCGCGACGCGCCGCGACAAGGGCGTGCGGGGGGACGGACATGAAGGTCGGCGAGGCCATCGCGGAGATCATGAAGCGCGAGGGCGTGGAGATCCTCTGCGGATACCCCGTCAACCACCTGATCGAGTTCGCCGCCGCGAAGGACATCCGCCCCGTCATGGTGCGGCAGGAGCGGATCGGGCTGCATATGGCGGACGCCATCAGCCGGGTGACCTCGGGGCGCAGGATCGGCGCCTTCTGCATGCAGCACGGGCCGGGCAGCGAGAACGCCTATGGCGGCGTCGCGCAATGCTATGGCGAGAGCGTGCCCGTCCTCGTCGTGCCGATGGGCTATCCGCGCCGCCTCGCGCAGATCGATCCCAACTTCCACTCGGCGACCGCCATGCGCCAGGTGACGAAGTCGGCGGAGACGGTGGCGCTGCCGGCCGAGGTGCCGAACGTCATGCGCCGCGCCTTCACGCGGCTGCGCAACGGTCGCGGCGGGCCGGTGCTGGTGGAGGTGCCCGCCGACCTCTGGAACGAGGAGGTGCCGGAGCCGCTGGACTACCAGCCGGTGCTGACCACGCGCTACGGCCCGGACCCGGCCGAGGTGAAGCGCGCGGCGCGGCTGCTGGCGGAGGCGAAGCGCCCGGTGATCTACGCCGGCACCGGCGTGCACTGGGCGCGCGCCTGGGACCGGCTGCGGGAGCTTGCGGAGCTGCTGGCCGCGCCGGTGACCACCAGCCTCGGCGGCAAGTCGAGCTTCAATGAGGACCACCCGCTCTCCCTCGGCTCCGGCGGCCTCGCCATCCCCGCACCCGTGCGGCACTTCCTGGACCGCGCCGACCTGATCCTGGGCCTCGGTTGCAGCTTCACCGAGACGAATTTCGGCGTGAAGATGCCGGGCGGTGCCCGGATCATCCACGCCACCCTCGACCCCATGCACCTGAACAAGGATGTGCGGGCGGAGATCGGCCTCGTCGGCGATGCCGGGCTGACGCTGGAGGCGCTGCTCGCCGAGCTGCGCGGGATGCTGGGTGGGCCGCGCGACCCGGGGCCGGTGGCCGCGGAGATCCAGGCGGTGCGGGAGCCCTGGCTCGCCCAGTGGATGCCGAAGCTCACCTCGGGCGACGCGCCGCTCAACCCCTACCGCGTGATCTGGGACCTGCTGCACACGGTGGACCGGGACAACACCATCATCACCCATGATGCCGGCAGCCCGCGCGACCAGATCTCGCCCTTCTGGCGCTCGACCACGCCGCTCTCGTACCTGGGGTGGGGCAAGACCACGCAGCTCGGCTACGGGCTCGGCCTCGCCATGGGGGCGAAGCTCGCCGCCCCCGACAGGCTCTGCATCAATGTCTGGGGCGATGCCGCGATCGGCTTCACCGGCATGGACTTCGAGACGGCGGTGCGCGAGCGCATCCCCATCATGTCCGTGCTGCTGAACAACTTCTCCATGGCGATCGAGCTGAAGGTGATGCCGGTCAGCACGGAGAAGTACCGCAGCACCGACATCTCCGGCGACTACGCCGCCATGGCGCGCGCCTTCGGGGGCTACGGGGAGCGGGTGACGCGGCCGGAGGAGATCGTGCCGGCCATCCGGCGGGGGATCGAGAAGACGCGGCAGGGCGTGCCCGTGCTGCTCGAATTCATCACGAGCAAGGAGACGGCGGTCTCGCGGCTCTAGCGACGGGCAAGGGAGGAGGCGCGGCATGGCCTCGGTCGACATACGCGAGGTCCGCAAGGCCTTCGGCCCGGTGCAGGTGCTGCATGGCGTCAGCGTCGGCATTCCCGACGGCGCCTTCGTGGTGCTCGTCGGGCCTTCGGGCTGCGGCAAGTCCACGCTGCTGCGGATGCTGGCGGGGCTCGAGAACATCACCTCGGGCGAGATCGCGATCGGCGGCCGCGTGGTGAACAACGTCGCGCCGAAGGACCGCGACATCGCCATGGTGTTCCAGAACTACGCGCTCTACCCGCACATGACCGTGTTCCAGAACATGGGGTTCAGCCTGAAGCTGGCCCGCGCGCCGAAGGCGGTGATGGAGCGCGAGGTGGGCCGCGCGGCGAAGATCCTCGGCCTCGAGGCCCTGCTGCACCGCTACCCGCGGCAGCTTTCCGGCGGGCAGCGGCAGCGCGTCGCGATGGGACGCGCCATCGTGCGCAACCCGCAGGTCTTCCTGTTCGACGAGCCGCTCTCCAACCTCGACGCCAAGCTGCGCGTGCAGATGCGCGCCGAGATCAAGGAGCTGCACCAGCGGCTGAAGGTCACCACCGTCTACGTGACGCATGACCAGATCGAGGCCATGACCATGGCCGACGTGATCGTGGTGATGAATGGCGGGCGGGTGGAGCAGATGGGCGCGCCGCTCGAGCTCTATGACCAGCCGGCCAACCTCTTCGTCGCGGGCTTCATCGGCTCCCCCGCCATGAACATGCTGGAGGGGCGGATCGAGGGGGCGCGCTTCATCGCCGGGGACGGCACGGCCTGGCCCGTGCCGGTGAACGGCCATGCGCCGCCCGAGGGCCCGGTGGTGTTCGGGGTGCGGCCGGAGCATCTCCGCCTCGATCCCGCCGGCGTGCCGGCGACGGTGCAGGTGGTGGAGCCGACCGGATCGGAGACTCAGGTGGTGCTGCGCGTGGGCGAGGCGACGCTGATGGCGGCCTTCCGCGAGCGCATCTCCGCCCAGCCCGGCGAGACCCTGCCGCTGCTGCCGGAGCCCGGCCTCGTGCATCTCTTCGACCGGACGACGGGCCGGCGCATCTGAACGAAAGCGGAGGACCAGGAATGACCGACTTCACGCGCCGTTCGGCGATCGCGCTGGGCGCTGGCGCGCTCGCCGCCCTGCAGGCGCGTCGCGCCGCCGCGCAGGCCGCCATTCCGACGCAGCCGGCGCAGGCACCGAACCTGCCCGTGGAGCAGGGCGCCAGTCTCCGCATCATCCGCCCGGCGCGCTTCGTCGAGCCGGACGAGGTGATCTTCCGCCAGAACGCGGAGAAGTTCAGCAAGCAGTTCAACATCCCCGTGCGCGTGGACTTCGTGGGGTGGGAGGACATCCGCCCGCAGACCGCGGTTGTCGCCAACACCGGCACCGGGCCGGACGTGGTCATCGGCTGGGCGGACGACCCGCACATCTACGCCGACAAGCTGGTCGAGCTCTCCGACATCGCCGAGTACCTCGGCACGAAGTATGGCGGCTGGCTGTTCCTCGCCGAGAAGTTCGGCAAGCGGCACGGCACCAACAACTGGATCGGCATCCCCTTCGGCGGCAGCACCGGGCCGATCGTCTACCGCCGTTCGGCGATCCAGGAGGCCGGGTTCCAGGAGATCCCGAACGACCTCGACCAGTTCCTGAAGCTCTGCCAGGGCATGAAGCAGCACAACAAGCCGGTGGGCTTCGCGCTGGGCAATGCGGTGGGCGACGGCAACGGCTTCGCCAACTGGATGACCTGGGCGCATGGCGGCTACCTGGTGGACGAGGAGGGCAAGGTCGCCATCAACAGCCCCGAGACGCGGGACGCGCTGGAGTACGCGAAGCAGCTCTACCAGAACTTCGCGCCGGGCACGCTCTCCTGGCTCGACCCCAGCAACAACCGGGCCTATGCGGCGCAGGAAATCTACCTCACCGCCAATGGCGTCTCGCTCTACTTCGCGCTGAAAAACGACCCGGGGCTGAAGGCCCTGGCCGAGGACACCTTCCACGCGCCGCTGCCCGGCGGGCGGGTCGGCAAGCCACCACAATCGGCGACCATCATGAACGCGATGATCTTCCGGCATACCCGCTACCCGAATGCGGGCAAGGCCTTCATCACCTACATGCTGGAAGCCGAGCAGTACAACCCCTGGCTCACCAACTGCCTGGGCTACTGGTCGCATCCGCTCGCCGCCTATGATGCGAGCTCGGTCTGGAGCTCCGACCCCAAGATCACGGTGTTCAAGGACGGCATGCGCCACCAGTTCTGGAGCGGCTACAAGGGCCCGATCACCGCGGCCTCCGGCACCGTCGCCTCGGAATACATCATGGTGCAGATGTTCGCCTCCGTCACCTCCGGCCAGGCCACGCCGGAACAGGCGGCGCGGGAGGCGGAGCGCCGCGCCAAGCGCATCTACCGCTGAGCGCGCGACGAGGGAGGGCGCGATGTCCGTCACCACGGCCGAAGGCTGGACCCGCCCGCGGATCGAGCAGGGCTGGCTCGCACGCCTGTTCGATTGGAAGCCCTTCCTTGTCATCGTCTGCCTGCTGCCGGCGCTCGGGCTGCTGATGGTCTTCCTGACCTATCCGCTGGGGCTCGGCATCTGGCTCGCCTTCACCGACACCACCATCGGCCGCGGCGGGGCGTGGGTCGGCCTCGAGAATTTCGAGTACCTGCTGGAGGACCCGCTGTTCTGGAGCGCGGTGTTCTACAGCTGCTTCTACACGGCGGTCGCGACCTTCGGGAAATTCGGCCTCGGCCTCTGGCTCGCCCTGCTGCTGAACCAGCACGTGCCGTTCAAGAGCCTGCTGCGCGCCATCATCCTGCTGCCCTGGATCGTGCCTACCGTGCTGTCCGCCATCGCCTTCTGGTGGATCTACGACCCGCAATTCTCCATCATCTCCTACGTCGTGGTGAATGTGCTGCACCTGCGCGACCGCTACTTCGATTTCCTCGGCTCCGCCTGGCCGGCGCGCTTCGCGCTGATCGCCGCCAACATCTGGCGCGGCATCCCCTTCGTCGCGATCACGCTGCTGGCCGGGCTGCAGACCATCTCGCCCTCGCTGTACGAGGCCGCGCTGCTGGACGGCAGCACCGCCTGGCAGCGCTTCCGCCACATCACCTTCCCGCTGCTGCTGCCGATCCTGGCGATCGTGATGACCTTCTCCATCATCTTCACCTTCACCGACTTCCAGCTCGTCTATGCCATCACCCGCGGCGGGCCGGTGAACTCCACCCATCTGATGGCGACGCTCGCCTTCCAGCGCGGCATCCCGGGCGGGCAGTTGGGCGAGGGCGCGGCCATCGCCGTCTCGATGATCCCCTTCCTCGTCTTCGCGACGCTGTTCAGCTACTTCGCGCTCGCCCGGCGCAAGTGGCAGCAGGGAGAGGCGAATGACTGACGCCGCCACCGCCCTCTCGCCGGAAGCGGCGGCGCCGGCCAAGGCCAGCGCCGTGCCGGAGATGATGAGCTGGGACAGCCGCGCCCGGCGCGTGGTGATGCTCTACATCCCGCTCGCCTGCTTCGTGTTCATCCTGCTCTTCCCCTTCTATTGGATGGCGGTCACCGCCTTCAAGCCGAATGCGGAGATGTATGACTACGCGCAGTACAACCCGTTCTGGGTGGTGCACCCGACGTTGGACAACATCCGCAAGCTGCTGTTCGACACCGCCTATCCGCGCTGGCTGCTGACCACCATGACCGTCGCGGTCGCCTCGACCGCGCTCTCGCTGGTCGCCAGCACGCTTGCCGCCTATGCCATCCAGCGGCTGCGCTTCGCCGGCAGCCAGTATGTCGGCCTGGCCATCTACCTGGCCTACCTGGTGCCGCCTTCCATCCTGTTCATCCCGCTGGCGACCATGGTCTTCAGGTTCGGCCTGTTCGACAGCCCCTTCGCGCTGATCCTGACCTACCCGACCTTCCTGGTGCCGTTCTGCACCTGGCTCCTGATCGGCTACTTCAAGTCCATCCCCTATGAGCTCGAGGAATGCGCGCTGATCGACGGCGCGACGCGGCTGCAGATCCTGCGGCAGATCACCCTGCCGCTGGCGGTGCCCGGGCTGATCTCCGCCGGCATCTTCAGCTTCACCCTGTCCTGGAACGAGTTCATCTATGCGCTGGCCTTCATCCAGAGCAGCGAGAACAAGACGGTGCCGGTGGCGATCCTGACCGAGCTCGTCTCCGGTGACGTCTACCAGTGGGGCGCGCTGATGGCGGGCAGCCTGCTCGGCTCGCTGCCCGTCGCCATCTTCTATTCCTTCTTCGTCGACTACTACGTCTCCTCCCTCACCGGCGCGGTGAAGGAGTAGCACGTCACAGCTTGCGCTGCTGCGCCGCGACGTAGCCGCGATTCCAGGTCGGCGTCAGCCAGACCTCGTTCATGGTGACGTGCGGCGGCAGGCCGGCGACGTAGCAGATCAGGTCCGCGCAATCCTCCGGCTGCAGCATGCGGTCCAGGTCCTGCTGGCTGAGCGGGTTCGGCCGCTTCTTCAGGATGGGCGTGTTCACCTCGCCCGGGCAGAAGGCGGTGCTGCGAATGCCGTTGGTGCACTCCTCCATGTTGATGCCGTGGCTCATCGCCACCACGGCGTGCTTCGCCGCGGCATAGGCGCTGCCGCTCATCGGGCTGACATGCCGCCCGGCCATGGAAGCGGTGTGGATCATCACCCCGCCGCCCTGCGCGCGCATCAGGGGCAGCACCGCCTGCGCCACGAAGAAGGCGGAGAGCAGGTTGCCGCGCACCACCTCCTCCACCCCGGCCGGGCTCAGCCGCCGCCAGTCGCGTTCCGTGATGTTGACCCCGGCATTGCTGGAGAGCACCTCCAGCCGGCCGAGCGTCCCGCGGATCCAGCCGGCGACGCGCGCCACCTGGTCTGCGTCGCCGCAATCCGCGGGCTGGACATGCGCGGTGCCGCCGGCCTCGCGGATCCGCGCGGCGACCGCCTCCAGCGGCTCCTTCCGCCGCCCGGTCAGCACCACCGCCGCACCCTCGCGGGCGAAGCGGAGTGCGACCGCCTCCCCGATGCCGCTGCCCGCGCCGGTCACCCAGGCAGTCTTCCCATTGAGCGTGCCCATCGCCGTCCTCCCCCGAACCGGGAAAGGCTAGACCGGCCCC
>DASQVL010000204.1:0-2175 GCA_035640795.1 Crenalkalicoccus sp.
GCTCGGCGCCGGCGCCGTCGCCGTGATGTGGGCCGACCCCTATGGCCGCCTCGCCGGCCTCGCGGAGAACGCGGCGGATCTCGCCGCCGCCGCCGGCCTCCGCGTGCGGGAAGTGATCCTGGAAGGCAGCCGCAACACCCCGCCGGAACTGGTGCGGGAAGCGGTCGCGGTGCGCCGCGGCGATCCCATCCTGGCCTTCGACCCCTATGCGGCGAAGGAGCGGCTGGAGTTGATCCCCTGGGTGGCGCGCGCCCATGTCGAGCGCCTGCTGCCCGGCACCATCATCGTCCGGGTCGAGGAGCGCGAGCCCTTCGCCATCTGGCAGCACAACGGGCGCTTCGCCGTCATCGACCGCGCCGGCAAGGTGGTGACGCGGGAGGATGTGGGCGCCTTCGGGCGGCTTCCCCTCGTCGTCGGCGCCGGCGCCGACCGCGCGGCGGGCGCCATGGTGGAGCTGCTGCAGTCGGCACCCGCGGTGATGGAGCGCACCCAGGCGCTGGTCCGCGTCGCCGAGCGGCGCTGGAACCTCCGCCTCCGTAACGGCACGGACGTGCTGCTGCCGGAGGGGCAGGAGGCCGTGGCGGTCGCCCGCCTCACCGAGCTGCAGGCGAAGCAGGCGCTGCTCGACCGCCCCCTCGCCGCCATCGATCTCCGCTTGCCGGACAAGCTGGTGCTGCGCCTGCCGCCCGGCGCGGCGCCGGAGCCGGCGGCGCCCAACCCTGTCGTGCAGCGCGTGCGGAGTGGCCGCGGATGAACCAGATGTCCCGCCCCGCCGCGCCCATGGAGCCGCCGGCCGAGCGCCGCCGCCGCCGCGGCGCGAAGAGCGGCGCCTTCGGCGTGCTCGATATCGGCACGACGAAGATCGTCTGCCTGATCGCCCGCATCGAGGGCGATGGCGAACCCCGCGTCCTCGGCTTCGGCTGGCAGCGCGCCCGCGGTGTGAAGGCCGGCAGCATCGTGGACCTCGAGGAGGCGGAGCGCGCCATCCGCGCCGCGGTCGGCCAGGCGGAGGAGATGGCGGACACGCAGTTGCGCGGGGTCACGGTCAACCTCTCCTGCGGCCAGCCGGAAAGCCGGGCGCTGCACATCCAGTGGCCGATCGGCGGCCGCGCCGTCACCGAACAGGATGTGCGCGCCATCCTGCATGAGGGCCGCCGGCGCAGCGCCGAGGACGGGCGGGAGACGGTGCACGCCTTCCCCCTCGGCTTCACGGTGGACGCGACGCCGGGCGCCGAGGATCCGCGGGGCATGATCTGCGAGCAGCTCACCGCGCGCCTCCATCTGGTGGACGCGGCGCAGGCCTCGCTGCGCAACCTCGGCGCCTGCCTCGCCCGCTGCGACCTGGAGGTCGAGGAGCTGGTCTCCGCCCCCTTCGCCGCCGGCATGGCGACGCTGGTGGAGGACGAGAAGCAGCTCGGCGCCATCATCATCGACATGGGCGGCGGCACCACCTCGCTCGGCGTCTTCGCCGAAGGGCACCTGGTGCACACGGCGCAGCTGCCGGTCGGCGGCTGGAACGTGACGAACGACCTGGCGCGCGGCCTCTCCACGCCGATCGCGCATGCCGAGCGGCTGAAGACGCTGCATGGCGGCGCGCTCGATGCCCCGGAGGACGAGAAGGAGTGGCTCCCCGTCCCCATGGTGGGGGAGGAGGAGGACCACATCGCGCGCATCCCGCGCGCCATGGTGATCGGCATCATCAAGCCGCGGCTCGAGGAGACCTTCGAGCTGGTGCGCGACCGCCTCGACGCCGCCGGCCTCGGCGAGGAGACCGGGCGGCGCGTGGTCCTCACGGGCGGCGCCAGCCAGCTCGTCGGCGCGCGGGAGCTCTGCGCGCGGGTGCTGGACCGCCAGGTGCGGCTCGGCCGCCCGCACCCGGTGCGCGGCCTGCCGGAGACCGCCTCCGGCCCCGGCTTCGCCGCGCCGCTCGGCCTGCTCGCCTGGGGCGCCGGCGAGGGCCGGCCCCTGCTCGACCTGCTGCCGGGGGCCGACCGGCCGCCCGGCCTGTTCCGCCGCTTCGTCAACTGGCTCAGGGAGCGCGCCTGATGCGCCCGCCCTGCCGGCCGGTCGACGCCATCCGCCCCCCGCCCGCGCCTGCGGGTCGTCACCCCAGAACGCCCCCCATGCCGAGGAGGCAACAGCGCTCATGACCCTCAACCTGATGCTGCCCATTGC
>DASQVL010000205.1:0-6946 GCA_035640795.1 Crenalkalicoccus sp.
CACCCGCTGACCAACCTCTCGCTCGACCTCTCCTGCCCCGCCTCGTCCTGGGCGGGCTTCCCCTGCGACGCGGAGGGCGAGCGGCTGCGCCAGGCCTTCCTCGCCGCGCCCGACGACGCGGCGCGCCGGACCGCCTACGAATCCTTCCACAAGCGGATGTGGGAGTTCCTGCCCTACATCCCGACCGGCCAGTTCGACGTGGCCAGCGCCTTCCGGCGCAATGTGCAGGGCGTGCTGAACGCCTACTTCATCGCCTACTGGAACATCGAGAAGAAGGAGCGCTAAAGCGGCGGACGGCGCTGCGCGAAGCCCTGCCGCGCCTCCAGCAGCGCCGCGAGGTCCAGGATGCGCTGCTCCGCATCCCAGGGTGCGACAAGCTGCAGGCCGACCGGCAGCCCGCCTGCGGTGAAGCCCGCGGGGACCGAAGCCGCGGGGTGGCCGGTCAGGTTGAAGGGGTAGAGCGGCGCCGCGACCTCGCCGTACCAGGTGGTTGCGACGGAGCCATCCGCCTCGATCCCCGGCGGGGGCACCAGCAGGGTGGGCGTCGCGATCAGGTCGAAGCGTCGGAACAGCGCCTGCACGTCGCGGTACAGCGTCGTCCGCTGGTCCTGCGCGCGGAGGAGGTCGGTCGCCGACCAGCGCGCCCCGATCGCGATGCTCCCGCGGAGCGAGGCGGTCAGGGCCTCGCCCCATTGCGCGGCGAGCGGCCCGAGCCTCGCGGCATGCACCGCAGTGGCGATCACCTGGTAGGTCTCGTAGACCGCGGCGAAGCAGGGCGGCGCAATGGGGTCCACCACCGCACCTTCCTCTGCCAGCAGTCGCATCGCCGCCCCGGTCAGGCGCGCCACCTCGGGGTCCGTCCGGTACGGCCCGAAGGTCTCGATCCAGCCGATCCGCAGGCCGCGCGCCGCGGCGTCCGCCCGGGTCCGGCCGTCCGGCCGGGCGCGCCGCAGCGAATGCGGGTCCGCCTCGTCCGGCCCCGCCAGCGCGGCGAAGACCAGTGCGGCATCGGCAGTGTGCCGGGTGATGGGCCCGGTGAAGGCGAAGTTGCCGAATCCGTCCGGAACGCTCTCGACGGGAATGGCGCCGAGCGTCGGCTTCAGCCCCACCGCACCGACGCAGCTTGCCGGGCAGCGGATGGACCCGCCGCCATCCGTGCCGATCGCCACCGGCCCGACGCCGGCCGCCAGCGCCGCACTGGCCCCGCCCGAGGAGCCGCCCGGCGTGTGCGCGAGGCTCCAGGGATTGCGCGTCACGCCGAAGGCCGGGCTGTCGGTCAGGATGCGGTGGGCGAACTCCGGCAGGGTGGTGCGCGCGACGATGATGGCGCCGGCCGCTCGCAGCCGCTGCACGGAGATGGCATCGGCCTGCGCCACCACCTCCATCCCGGCGCGCGATCCGCTGGCCAGGCGATGGCCCGCCATCGCGATGTTGTCCTTCACCGTCACCGGTACGCCATGCAGCGGTCCGAGCGCTGCGCCGGCCATCACCGCGGCCTCCGCCGCCCGCGCCGCTGCGCGGGCCTCGTCGTCCAGGCGTTCGGCGAAGGGGTTGAGCGCCGCGGCCACGGCATCGGCCCGGGCCAGCACCGCCTCGACCACCTCCACCGGGGAGATGCGTCGGGCCGCGATGCCGGCCGCCATCTCGGTGGCGGGCAGCCAGGCGAGCTCGGCACTCACGGCCTGGCCAGCTCGATGATCCTGCCCTCCCCGTCCAGGTCGAAGCCGCGCTCCCGCACCGCCGCGCGCACCCCCTCGGCCCAGTCCACCTTGCCGGGATCGGTGCCGCCGACGATCGCCAGCAGCAACGCCTCCCCGTCGCTCTCATTGCGGAAGCCACGCAGCACGCCGACCGGCACGGAGATGACGTCGTACTGGTCTAGGGTGAGCTCGTTCTCGCCGTCGTCGCCCCACTGCACGGACCAGCTTCCGGTCAGCGGCATGAAGACTTCGACCGTCTTGTGGTTGTGCAGGCCGGTCCCCTTGCCGGGGCCGGCCTTGATGATCGAGAGGTGGAAGCCCTCGACGGCGCGGATCGGCACTGGCATGGCCGGGTCCTCGGTCACGCCGCCGCCGATGATGTTGAAGATCTCGCGCTGGTACTGCGGCAGCAGGGCGTCCACCAGCGGCCGGCTGCTGGATTTCAGGGTGCGGAAGACCGCGACCCTCTCCAGCATCTCCTCGCGGCTGACCTGGCGGTTCGGCATGGCGGCGTGTCCCATCGTGGCGCGAATTCCTGAACCGTGTCCGGTGCCACGCGCCGGGGCAAGCGCCTTCTCGCGCGCGGCTTCGGCGGCAGGCGTTCCGGCCGCATCGCGGTCCGGCTCGCCGGTGCGGCGCACTTCGGATCGGCACACCAGCCCTTGTTTTCAGTGGCCTGACGGTCCGCTCCGTCCGCTGCTGAAGCAGCGGGCAGAGCGGACCAGCACACTAGGCCATGTTCACCATGATGGTCTTCTTGTGGGTGAAGTGCTCGAGCATGGATTCGAGCGAGGCTTCCTTGCCGAGGCCCGAGGACTTCACGCCGCCATAGGAGAGGTTCGCCTGCACGACCAGGTTCTGGTTGATCTGCACGAGCCCCGCCTCCAGCCGGTGCGCGAGGTCGAGCCCGAGCTTCAGGTTGTTGGTCCAGAGACTGGCGGCGAGGCCGTATTCGCTGTCATTCGCCTCGGCCAGCACGGCTTCCGGATCGTCGAAGGGGGCGATCACGGTGACCGGGCCGAAGATCTCCTCCCGCACCAAGCGGCTGTCCTGCGTCAGGCCGGTGAAGATCACGGGCTGCAGGAACAGCCCCTTCTTCAGCGCCGGGTCCTTCGGCATGGCGCTGCACACATGCGCGGTGGCGCCCGGCGTGCGCTTCCCCTCATCGATGAAGCCCTGGACCTTCTCGAACTGGCCGGGCGAGATGATGGTGCCGATATCGGTCGCCTCGTCCAGCGGGTCGCCCATGGCCATGCCGTCCACCGCCTCCTTCATGGCGGCGACGAAGCGGTCGAAGATCGGCCGCTCCACATAGATGCGGCTCGCCGCCGTGCAGCTCTGCCCCTGGCGGGTGAAGCGCATGGAGGTGAGCGCGCCCGAGACCGTCTTCCCGAAGTCGCAATCGGCGAAGACGATCATCGGCGACTTGCCGCCGAGCTCGAGCGTCACCGGGATCAGCTTCTCCGCCGCGGTGCGGTAGACGATCTTCCCGGTCTCGACGGAGCCGGTGAAGGTCACCTTCCGGACCAGCGGATGCGCGACGAGCGGTGCACCGCATTCCGGCCCGAAGCCGGAGACCATGTTGAACAGGCCCGGCGGCAGCACGCGGTTCATGATCTCGCAGATCCGCAGGACCGCGAGCGGCGCCTCCTCCGCGCTCTTCACCACCACCGCATTGCCCGCGACGAGGGCCGGCGCGATCTTCAGCGCCATCAGCAGCATCGGCACGTTCCACGGGATGATGGCGCCGACCACGCCGAGCGGCTCGCGCACCGTCACGGAGAGCACGTTCGGCGCGAAGGGCACGCTCTCGCCCTTCAGCTCGGAGCCGAGGCCGCCGAAGAACTCGAAGATGTCGGCGACGACGTTGGCCTCGACGCGGCTCTCGGTGCGCAGCGCCTTGCCGGTCTCGAGCGCGATGAGGCGGGCGAGCTCCTCGACATGCTCCTTCAGCAGCGCCGAGCACTGGTGCACCAGCGCGCCGCGCTTGCGGGCCGGCACCTTCGCCCACTCCTTCTGCGCGCGCGCCGCGGCCTGCACGGCGGCGTCCACGTCGGCGGCGTCACCCTCGGCAGCGCGGGCCACTTCCTCGCCGGTCGCCGGATTGACGATGGGGAAGGTCCTGCCGGATCGGGCCGGGACGTAGCCGCCATCGATGAAGTGCAGGCCCGACAGCGCCCTGGCGAGGGCGAAGGGGTCGGTGGCGGGCGCAGCCGGGGTGGGGTGGGGGCGGTCGAGCATGGCTTTCCTCCCGAAGACGGGCGCTAGATGCGCCGGGGCATGGCGATGGGCAAGGCAGCGCGCCGTCACCGCGCCGGCGCGCCCTCCCGCGGCCGGATGCGCGAGAGCAGCGAGCCGGAGGGGCCGCGCAGCAGCGCCTCCACCTCCGGCGAGCGCACCACGCGGCCGCCATGCGCGAAGGCCTCGTGGTTCGCCTCGATCGCCTCGCGATCGTAAAGGTAGTTGACCATCAGCCCGAAGCTCTCCCGCATGGCGCGCGGCGAGAGGTTGCCCAGCCAGTTCACCCGCTCCAGCCGCGCGCCATTGCCCAGGTGGAACCGCGCCACCGGGTCGGCCGGGCCGCGGCTGTCATTCGCCGCGGTCAGGTACTCGGCGGAGAGCCGCATGAGCGGGCCGCGCAGCGCGGCCACCACCGCCTGGTCCTCCCACCAGCGCTCGCGGCCGAGCAGCGCGGCGATGGCCGTCGCCGCGTCCTCGCCGCCGCCATTGGCGGCGAGCAGCGCCGCGCGCTCCTCCTCGCGGAACGGCAGCTCGCCCGCCGCCAGCTTCGGCTCCAGCCAGCGGCGGAAGCCCGGCACGGGGGAGAGCGTGGCGAAGCGCATCAGCTCCGGCAGCTCCGCCTTCAGCTCCTCCACCACCTGCTTGATCAGGAAGTTGCCGAAGGAGATGCCGCGCAGCCCGTCCTGGCAGTTGCTGATGGAATAGAAGATGGCGGTGTCGGCGCGGGCCGCCTGCGCGGCATGCGCCGCCTCGTCGCCGTCGCGCGCCAGCAGGGGCTGGATGGCGCTCGCCAGGCCCTCGGTCAGCGCGACCTGGACGAAGATCAGTGGCTCCCCCGGTAGCGCCGGGTGGAAGAAGCCGAAGCAGCGCCGGTCCGCGGCCAGGCGCCGGCGCAGATCCTCCCAGCCCTGGATCTCGTGCACCGCCTCGTAGGCGATCAGCTTCTCGAGCACGGCCGCCGGCGTCTGCCAGTCGATGCGGTGCAGCTCCAGGAAGCCGCGGTTGAACCAGGAGCCGAGCAGGTGCCGCAGGTCGCTCTCCAGCGGCTTGAGCTCCGGATGCTCGCGCAGCAGGCCGAGCAGCTCCCGCCGCAGCGCGATCAGCGCCGCGGTGCCGCCCGGGGACATGTTCATCCGCCGCAGCAGCTCCTGCCGCGGCGGCTCCGCGGCATCGGCCAGCCGCACCGCGTGCTCCGACGTCGGTTCGGCGAGCCAGGCCTCCGCGGCCCGGCGCAGCCGCTCCGGCTCCGGCCCGAAATTCTCGGCGAGGAAGCGGTAGAAGCTGAGGCGATCCTCGGACGACAGCGCGCGCACCGCCTCCTGCAGGTCGCGCGCCACCGCGGCCCCGGAGGCCTCGCCCCGCTCCGAGACCAGCGCCTCGGCCAGCCAGCGCACCCGGTCCTGCGCCGAGACCACCGCCGGGTCCGGCCCGCTCACATAGGCGCGGCCGCGATCGGCGATCGAGGACCAGAGCCGGTCGAGCCAGGACCGCGTGCCGTCCAGTTCCATCATCGCCATCGCCTTCGATCCCCAGCCGGCGCAGAACCCCGACTTGCGCGGTCAGCGCCAGCGGCCGCCGCGATGAACTCGCCGTGAGGCGCCCGGCTTCCGCGCGCCACGCGCCGCCACTATAGCGCGGGAATGGCAAGGGAGACGGAGATGGAGAAGGCGCCGACCGGCCCGCTGAAGGGCCTGCGGGTGCTCGACCTGACGCGGGTGCTGGCGGGACCGACCTGCACCCAGATGCTGGGCGATCTCGGTGCGGACATCATCAAGATCGAGCGGCCGGAGGCCGGCGACGACACCCGAGGCTTCGCGCCGCCCTTCTGGCCCGGCACGCGGGAGAGCGCCTACTTCCTCGGCGTCAACCGCAACAAGAAGTCGGTCACGCTGGACATCGCGCAGCCGGAGGGCCAGGCGGTCATCCACCGGCTCCTCGAGCACTGCGACATCCTGGTGGAGAACTTTAAGGTCGGTGCGCTGGCGAAGTACGGCCTCGGCTGGGACGCGCTGAAGGGGAAGTATCCGCGGCTGATCTACTGCTCGATCACCGGCTTCGGCCAGACCGGGCCCTACGCGCCGCGGCCGGGCTATGACGCGCTGGTGCAGGCCATGGGCGGCGTGATGTCGCTGACCGGCGCGCCGGACGGGCCGCCGCAGAAGGTCGGCGTGCCGGTCGCCGACCTCTTCGCCGGCCTCTATGGCTGCATCGGCATCCTGGCCGCGCTGAACCACCGCAACGCCACGGGCGAGGGCCAGCAGATCGATATCGGCATGCTGGACACGCATGTGGCCTGGCTCGCCAACCAGGGCATGAACTACCTGGCGACCGGCGAGAACCCGCCGCGGCTCGGCAACCAGCACCCGAACATCGCGCCCTACCAGGAATTCCCGACGAAGGACGGCTACATCATCCTGGCGGTCGGCAACGACCCGACCTTCGGGCGCTTCTGCAAGGCCTTCGGCTGCGAGCACCTGCTGGACGACCCGCGCTTCGCCACCAATGCGAAGCGCGTGGAGAACCGCGACGCAGTGACGGCGGCGCTGACGCCCGTCATGCGGTCCCGCACCACCGCGGA
The DNA here is from genome assembly GCA_035640795.1 of Crenalkalicoccus sp. Lineage (GTDB taxonomy): Bacteria > Pseudomonadota > Alphaproteobacteria > Acetobacterales > Acetobacteraceae > DASQVL01. Next base: position 6,520 of record DASQVL010000205.1, read on the forward strand.
CTGGATCTCGGCGCTCGAGGCCGAGAAGATCGGCTGCGGCCCGATCAACAACCTCTCCGAGGTCTTCACCGACCCGCATGTGCAGGCGCGGGGCATGGTGGTCGAGATGCCGCATGGCTCGGGCGAGCGGGTGAAGGTCATCGCCAATCCGGTGCGCCTCTCCGCGACGCCCGCCGACTACCGCAGCCCGCCCCCCGTGCTCGGCGAGCATACGGAGGAGGTGCTGCGCGGCATGCTCGGCCTGTCCGCCGAGGAGATCGCGGGGCTGAAGGCGAAGGGCGTCACCTGAGCGCCAGCGGAGTGCCGCGGCGGCGACCGCGGCGCGCCGCCGGCGTTGGCGCCGGGATGCAGCCCCGCCCCGTCCCCTTCCGGCCCCGCCCGCCCTGGATCGGCGGGGCGCTGCAGACCCTGCGCGCCCTCGCCTGGC
>DASQVL010000206.1:0-4687 GCA_035640795.1 Crenalkalicoccus sp.
GCCGCTGGAGGGCCGGCCGGAGCCCGCGCGCGGCGACGGGCAGGAGGGCTATCGCGCGGTCGCCGCCGCCGAGCTGCGGGCAGCCGTCGCCACCCTGCCGCGGGCGCAGCGCGTGGCGATCAGCCTGGCAAAGCTCGCCGAACTGTCACTGGCCGAGGCGAGTGCGCAGAGCGGCCTCAGCGTCGGAGCGCTGAAGGTTGCGACACACCGCGCGCTGCACAAGCTGCGCGCGCGACTGGAGCCGGCCTAGTGTCCCGATCCCGAAGTTCGCGCCAGTGCGGCGCCCTTCGGATCGGAACACCCGCCCTTGTTTTCAGTGGCCTGCTGGTCCGCTCCGTCCGCTGCTGGCGCAGCGAACCTCGCGGGCAGGACACCAGCCGCGGGCCGTGTCACTGGGGCGTCACCGCGCCGGTGCGGCCGAACCAGACGCCCAGCAGGGCGCCGATCGAGACCGCCAGCAGCCCGCCATTGACCAGCAGCAGCAGCACCCGCGGCAGCCGCCGGACATCGGACCGGGCCGGCGAGTCATGGCCCGGATGGATCTCGCGCCACACCGCGGCGACGAAGCAGAAGCCCGCAAAGGCGACCAGCAGGGTGGCGAAGGCGAGGATCGCGCCCTCCGGCAGCACGGCGCCGAGCGTCGTCTTCGCCCCGACGCCAGCCGCCAGGGCGACCAGCCCGGTACGCACCCAGGCGGCGTAGGTGCGCTCCGCCGCCAGCACGGTGCGGTCGGCAGCGTAGGGTACGCGGGGGTCATCCTCGTCCATGCCTGGCGGAACGCGGCACGGAAGGTTGGGCTCCGCGGGCCGCGTTGACAGCGCCGCCCGCCCCGCCCGAGGCTTCCTCCGCGCGCCGATGCCGCGCGGAGGAGGAAACGCAATGCGACCCGCCACCGGGGCCCGCCTTGGCGCGGCCATCCTTGCCTGCCTGCTTGGCCTGGTGCTCCCCGCCCGCGCGGCGGAGGAGGTGCCGGCCTACGCCGTCGACGCCGCCTGGCCGAAGCCGCTGCCGAACAATTGGGGCCTCGGCCAGGTCGCATCCGTCGCGGTGGACCGGCACGACCATGTCTGGATCATTCACCGCCCGCGCACCATGACGGAGGATGAGCGCGGCGCGACGCTGAACCCGCCGCGCTCGATCTGCTGCGTGCCGGCACCCTCCGTCATCGAGTTCGATCCGGACGGGAACGTGGTGCGCGCCTGGGGCGGGCCGGGCTTCCATCCGGCCTGGCCGGCCAATGAGCACGGCATCACCGTGGACGCCGAGGACAATGTCTGGGTCGGCGGCAACGGCCCGAACGACCATGTGGTGCTGAAATTTACGCGCGAGGGCCGCTTCCTGACGCAGCTCGGCCGCACCGGGGAGACCGGCGGCAGCAACGACACGGAGCGGCTGGGCCGACCGGCGGAGGTCGCGGTGGACGAGGCGGCGCACGAGGTCTACGTGGCCGATGGCTACGGCAACCGCCGCATCATCGTCTTCGATTCCAACACCGGCGCCTACAAGCGGCACTGGGGCGCCTATGGCCGCCGCCCCGGTCCGGACGAGGCGCTGCCGCCCTACCGCCCCGGCCTTGAGCCGGCGCAGAGCTTCCGCAATCCGGTGCATTGCGTGCGCATCGCGCAGGACGGGCTGGTCTATGTCTGCGACCGCGGCAACGACCGGATCCAGGTGTTCCGCAAGGATGGCAGCTTCGTGCGGGAGATGCTGGTGGCGCCGGAGACGCTGGGGGAGGGCTCGGTCTGGGACCTGGACCTGTTCCCGGACCCGGCGCAGTCCGTGCTGCTGACGGCGGACGGCACGAACAACTTGGTCTGGGAGCTGGCGCGGCCGGATGGATCGGTGCTGGGCCGGTTCGGCCGCAGCGGCCGGCAGGCCGGCGAGTTCCACTGGGTACACAGCATCGCGGTGGACAGCCGGGGGAACGTGTTCACAACGGAGGTGGACACGGGCAAGCGGGTGCAGCGCTTCCGGCTGGTGTCGCAGCTGCCGCGGTAGGGCGCGGCACAGCCCAACCTGCTCGCGCCAAACCAAACCCCTGTTTCTCTGTTCGGCTGAGAGAGGACCGTTTCTCCGTCCCGGCCACGATCCAGGGCGAGCCGGGACCCGGCGAAGCTGCGCAGCATCTTCGCCGGGGCCCCGGAGCACGGCCCGACCGCTCGAAGAAGGCCGGGCCCGACCCCTCACCCCGGCTCGGGCCGCAAACGGCCGCGAAAAGCTACGGCTTCTCCACCGCGCCCCCGCCCTCCACCCAGTCCTTGAAGCCGCCGAGGCTGCGCACATCGGCATAGCCCAGCACCTGCAGGGTCTGTCCGGCCAGCGCCGCCCGGCCGCCCGAGGCGCAGTAGGTGATCACCACCGGCTTCGCGAAGGCCGGGTTGCGGTCCGGGCTCTGCGGGTCGGCGCGGAATTCCAGCAGCCCGCGCGGGATCTCGAGCGCGCCCGGAACCTTGCCGCTGGCCGCGACCTCGGCGGGCTCGCGCAGGTCCACGAAGACGGCGCGGCCCTGCTCGTGCAACGCCCGCGCCTCCGCGGCGCCAATGCGCGGTACGGCGGCGTTGGCGGCGGCCAGCATGTCCTTCACGGTCGTCGGCATCGGCGTCCTCCTTCTCCCGGGCGGGGAGGATAGCGCGGCCGCCCCGCGAGGTCAGCGCGCCGCGCGGTCCTCCAGCGGCCGCAGCATCAGCCTTGCGATGGGCCTTGCCGGGTCGAAGCGCCATGTCGGGTCCACATCCGGGCTCTGGCCATAGCCGGGATGCCGGCGGATCGGCGCGTCCTCCGGCTCGCCGCCCGTGCCGCCCAGCGCCACAAGGCTCGCCTTGCTTTCGGTGTTCCGCTTGGTGCCGGCATCCATGGCAAAGAGCTCGATCGCCTCGGGGCCGCGCAGCCGGTGCGCGTCCACGCTGTCCACGCCGATGAAGCCGTCGTCGGTCTGGCCGATCATCAGCGCGCCGGAGACGAGGGGCGCCGCCTCCGTCACCGTCACCACCGCGACCTGCTGCTGGCGCGGCAGGATCGGGTACATCACGGTCGAGGAATTGAAGCCATTGCCGATGCCGAGCATGGTTTCGAACATCAGCGGGTCGGTGTTGCCGGTCTCAGCCAGCGCCTTGAGGCCCGGGCTCGCCTTCTGCCCTTCCTGCCACAGCCGGTGCGCGGGATCGTGCGAGGCGAAGACCCCCGGCGACATGATGAGTGCAGGGTGCAGCGTCTCCACCACGATCTCCACGGGCCGGCCGCCGGCGGAGAGGGCGGGGACACGGTATTGCGCGCGCGCCAGGGCGGGCAGGGCGAGCCCGCCGGCGAGCCCAGCGAGCAGGTGACGACGATGCATGGCGGATCTCCCCGGGCGCCGGATCGCGCGCCCGATCCTGCCTTCGGATGCGGCACCGGGCGGGTTAGCCCGCGATCGGGCCGGGCGGGACCGCGCCGATCACGATCAGGTTGGCGGAGAGCCGTCGGCCTCTCGCACCTCGGCCACCTGGCCTCCGGTGAGGCGGGCGAGGTCGGCCGGCGTCGTCTCGAAGACATGCATGGGGGAGCCCGCCGCGGCCCAGACCCGAGGCAGTGCCATCAGCTCCGCATCCAGCAGCACGAGCGGCGGCGTGCGGTGGCCGACCGGTGCGACGCCGCCGATGGCGAAGCCGGTGACGTCGCGCACCCACTCGCCCTCTGCCCGCTTCACCGCGAGGCCGGTCGTCGCCCGCACCTTGGCCGGGTCCACTCGGTTCACGCCGCTGGCGATGATCAGCACCGGCCGGTCGCCCGACCGGAACACCATGGACTTGGCGATGGCTGCGACCTCGCAGCCCACAGCGGCGGCGGCATCGGCCGAGCTGCGCGTGCCCTCCGGAAAGGCCCGGATCGTGTCCGGATGGCCGGCGGCCAGCAGCGCTGCGCGCACGCGTTCGACGGAAGAGCCGCTCATCCCCATCTCCCCTGCCTGATGGAACCGATCGCCCTCTACATCCACTGGCCGTTCTGCCGCGCCAAGTGCCCCTATTGCGATTTCAACAGCCATGTCCGCCCGCAGGTGGATTCGGCGCGCCATGTCGCCGCGCTGCGGCGGGAGCTGGCCCTTGAGGCCGCCCGCGCCGGGCGCCGGCCGCTCGCCTCCATCTTCTTCGGCGGCGGCACGCCGAGCCTGATGCCGCCCGAGGGCGTGGCCGCGCTGATCGCCGATGCGACCGCGCTGTTCGAGCCGCGTCCCGACCTCGAAGTGACGCTCGAGGCCAACCCGACCAGCGTGGAGGCCGCCCGCCTCACCGCCTTCCGGCAGGCCGGGGTGAACCGCCTCTCCCTCGGCGTGCAGGCGCTGGACGACGCGGCGCTCGGCTTCCTCGGCCGCCAGCACGATGCGGTGGAGGCGATGGCGGCGCTGGAGGCGGCGCGCGCCCTGTTCCCGCGCCTCTCCTTCGACCTGATCTACGCCCGCCCCGGCCAGGAGGAGGCCGCCTGGCGCGCCGAGCTCCGCCACGCGCTCGCGCTCGCCGCTGACCACCTCTCGCTCTACCAGCTCACCATCGAGCCCGGCACGCGCTTCGCGACCGAGCATGCCCGCGGTGCCTTCCGCCTGCCGGAGGACGAGGCGGCCGCCCGCCTCTACGCCGCGACGGCGGAGGAGGCGGCGCGCTACGGCCTGCTGCCCTACGAAATCTCCAACTACGCGAAGCCCGGCGCGGAGAGC
>DASQVL010000207.1:0-2769 GCA_035640795.1 Crenalkalicoccus sp.
CAAGGGCATCCGCCGCCCGCTCATCCCCTGGGAGCAGCGCGACGCGCCCGCCTGGGACATGACCTGGAAGACGCTCTACGGCTTCGGGGAGGACACGGTCTATCTCTCCCCCGCGCCGCTCTACCACGCGGCGCCGCACGCCTATGTGCAGCGCACGCTGTCCGAAGGCGGCAGGGTGGTGGTGCTGCACCGCTTCGATCCGGCGGAGGCGCTTGCCGCCATGGCGCGCTTCCGCGTCACGCACAGCCAGTGGGTGCCGACCATGTTCGCGCGGCTGCTGGCGCTGCCCGAGACGGAGCGGCGGCGGCACGACCTCTCCTCCCACCGCTGCGCCATCCATGCCGCGGCGCCCTGCCCCATCCCGGTGAAGCGCGCCATGATCGAATGGTGGGGGCCGATCCTGCAGGAATACTATGCGGGCTCGGAGGGGATCGGCACCACGGTCGCCGACAGCGCGACCTGGCTCGCGCGGCCCGGCACGGTGGGGCGGCCCGTCAACGGCGTGACGGTGCACATCACCGGAGAGGATGGGCGCGAGCTGCCGCCGGGTGAGATCGGCACCATCCGCTTCGCGGGCGGCCCGCGCTTCGCCTACCACAACGCGCCGGAGAAGACGGCAGCCGCCTATGACGAGCGCGGTTGGGCGACGCTCGGCGATCTCGGCTGGCTGGACGCGGACGGGTACCTGTTTCTCTCCGACCGCCGCGCGGACCTGATCCTCTCGGGCGGCGTGAACCTCTACCCGGCGGAGATCGAGGCGGCGCTGGCGAAGCACCCGGAGGTGGCGGAGGTGGCGGTGGTCGGCGTACCGCATGCGGAGATGGGGGAACAGGTGCATGCCGTGGTGGTGCCGCGCGAAGGCGCCGATGCCGAAGCCCTGGCGGCGGCGCTCGAGGCCTGGTGCCGCGAGCGGCTGGCCGGGCCGAAGCGGCCGCGCAGCTACGAGATCGCCGAGGCGCTGCCGCGCAGCGAGGCGGGCAAATTGCTGCGGCGGGTGCTGAAGGAACGATATCTGGCGTAGGTGGCCGCTGAGGGAAGAGGAGAACGTGCCCCTGGCCACTGAAAACCATGGCCAGTGTCCCGGTCCGAAGGGCGCCGCACTGGCGGCGAACTTCGGAATCGGGACACTAGTGTCCTGCCCGCGAAGTTCGCTGCTTCAGCAGCGAGCGGAGCGGACCAGCAAGCCACTGAAAACAAAGGTTAGTGAACCGAGAACGAAGTCCGAAGGACTTCGGAATCGGGACACTAGAGCATTTTCCGTTCACATGCGTTCACGGCAAATGCTCTATCTCGTTGTTGCAAAGCCGATTCACGCCTCCGGGCGATGCCGCCCTACGGCGATCTGCTCTAGTACAACAGGCGCGACAGCGCGGCTTCCACGGCCAGCATGAAGCCGGCGACATAGGCCAGCCCGACTCCGGCGAGCAGCCACTCGCGCCACGCGCGGGTCGGGGGCTGCTTGCGGGCCTGCATGTTGGCTCTCCTTCCTGGGTGCCTTTGGAGCCTGCAGGCTGCTCCACCCCGTCGCGCCGCGCTGTACGCGGGCGCACGCCGCGAGACGGCGCTCAGCGCAGGCAGCGCAGGAAGACCGTGGACGGATTGGCCAGGTCGCCGACCTCGGCGGCGCTGCGCGGCCGCCCCTCGCTCGTCGCCAGGGCGGGCTGCACGCCGTTGCGGCGGAGGAACTCCACCGCCTCCTCCGCCTTTACCGCGAAGTTGACGTTCTGCGGAATGTCGCCCGTGTTCTGGGCGATGCGCTGCGCGTTGAGCTTGGAGACGACGACGCCCGCCACATTGCCCGCATAGTCCAGCAGCGGCCCGCCGGAATTCCCCGGCTGCACCGGCGCGCTGATCTGGTATTGCCGCGGATTGTCACGCAGGCCGGACAGCGCCGAGACGTCGCCTGTGGTCAGCGTCGGGCCGGAGGAGAGCAGCCCGGCCAGCGGGAAGCCGTAGGTCACCACGCCCTCGCCCCGCCGCACCGCCGGCCCGCTGCGGAAGCTGAGCGGCGGGCCGGGATCGCCATGCACGGTCAGCAGCGCCAGGTCGCGCTGCTCGTCCGTCGCCGCGACCGTCCCCGGCAGCTCGGCGCCGGAGGCGGTCTTCACCCGCATCTCGGCGCAGCCCTCGACCACATGGTGGTTGGTGAGGATCTGCGAGCGCGCGACGATGAAGCCGGTGCCGGAGGAGACGGCACGCCGCTCCACCTCGGCGGCGGAGGCGCCGGGCGGCAGGGGCGGCGGCTTGCCGGCCGGCATCACGGTGTTTCCGCGCGGCACGGCCTCCTGCGCGCCCAAAGGCGGCGGCTTCTGGGCGAGCGCGCCGCCAGCGAGGAGCGCGGATGCAAGGAGGACGGTCACGCCCGTTCGCATGGCGCGACCGTGCCCCGCCGCGCCCGCCCGGGTCAATCGCGGCGCCGGCCCGCAGCCTCGCCGCCCGGCTTCCGGCCGGGCCTGGCCAGGTCCAAGCTCGGCCGGAGCGGATCGCGGACGGGCGTGAAGGCGCGGGAGCGCGATTCCGCTCTGCAAGGAAGCGGCTGGAGCGATTGCCGCGGGCGCAGGCGGGCGGAGGCCGCTCCAGGGCCACCGGCCCGACGCCCCGGGGGGACAGGCGGTGCGGGCAACCAGGCGATCGCTCCGCCGGGGGAAGCGAGCTGCCCGGACGCTGGCGCGTGATGCCGGAGCTGGCGGCGGCCGGGCTGTGGTCCACCCCGGCGGATCTCGCCCGTCTGCTGGTGGGCATCGTCCGAGCCTGGCGCGGAGAGGAGGA
>DASQVL010000208.1:0-3172 GCA_035640795.1 Crenalkalicoccus sp.
CGCTCCGGCGGCTCCGGCGTGCTGGCGAGGTCGGCGAGCCGCGCCACCACCCCGGGATCGGCGAGCGTCGCGCGCAGCGCCTCGGCGAGCCGCTCCAGCACCGGCGCCGGCGTGCCGCGCGGCGCGTAGAGCCCGTGCCAGATCGTCACCTGCAGCCCGGGCAACCCGCCTTCCGCCGTGGTCGGCACCTTCGGCAGCACGGAAAGGCGCTGCGCGGTCGTCACCGCGAACACCTTCACCCTTCCGTCCCGGATGTAGGGCATGGTGTTGGTGGTCTGGTCGCAGGAGAGGTCTATGCGGCCGGCCATCATCTCCGTCATTACCGGTGCGGTGCCGCGGAAGGCGATGGCCGTCATCGGGACGTGCGTCAGCGCGCGCAGCAGCGTGCCGCAGAGATGGCTGGCCGAGCCGACCCCGGCATGCGCCAGGTTTACTTCCCCGTTGCGGGACCGCGCCCAGGCCAGCAGATCCTGCAGCGTCTGCGCCGGCAGGTCGGGCCGGCCGATCAGGGTCATCGGCACGGGGCTGACCAGGCCGACCGGCTCGAAGGCGGTCGCCGGGTCGTAGGGCAGGCGGCGGTAGAGTGTGGCCGAGGTGGCGACGCCGATATTGCCAAGCAGGATCGTATACCCATCCGGCTTCGCCTGGGCGACGCGCGCCGCGCCGATCGTGCCGCCGGCGCCGGTCAGGTTCTCCACCACCACCGCCTGGCCGAGGGCACGGCCCATCGGCTCGGTCAGCGCGCGGGCCAGCACGTCGGTCGGGCCGCCGGCGGCGAAGGGGACGATCATGGTGACGGGGCGGGTGGGCCAGTCCTCGGCGCGCGCCGCGCCGGCGAGGGCGGCGAGGGCGAGCGCGATCAGCCAGCGGCGGAGCATGTGCCTTGGTCCTCCCTCATACCAAGCGCAGTTGAGATTGACATCTCAACTGCCCTCAGTCGCCGGCGCCGCTCCGCGGCTTGGCTTCGCGGCACTTGCCGCGGGCCGCAGTCGCGGCCTCGGCCTGCTCCGCAGGCCGCGGGGTCGGAGCTTCGTGTGCTTGGTATCATGCCTTGCCGGGCGCGATGACCACGCGCTCCGGCGCGCCCTCGAGCACGGCGCGGTAGGCGGTGGCGGCATCGCCGAGGCCGAAGACATTGCCCGGCGGCACGGCGAAGGGGCGGAGCCGTCCGGCCTCGAAGTCGGGCCGCAGCGCCTCCAGCACCGCGGCGCAGGCGGCGCCATCCAATGCCAGCGTGTCCACGCCGACATAGCGGTGCCGCGCCCGGTAGAAGGCAAGGATGTCGAAGGGCACGCTGCGCTCGATCGTGGCGATCAGGATCTGCGTGCCGCCATGCGCCATGGCGCGGTTGGCCGCGGCGAAATACGGGCTGCCCACCGTGTTGAAGACGAGGTCGGCGCCGTGGCCGCCGGTCGCCTCCAGCACCTGCTCCGCGACGTCGTCCTGATCGGCGCCGAGCATCGTCACCGGCGCGCTGGCATGGCCGGGAAAGGGCCCGGCGCGGCGGGCGACGCCGATCACCCGCGCGCCCGCCATCGTCGCCAGCTGGATGGCCGCCTGGCCGACCTTGCCGGTGGCGCCGAGCACCAGCGCGGTCATGCCGGGGCGGAGGCCGCCGGCCTCCCGCCAGCCCGCCCAGGCGGTGACGAAGGGCACGCCGATGGCGCCGGCGACGACCGGGTCCATGCCCTCGGGCGCCGGGCGGAGATGCGCGGCGGGGACCAGCAGGTAGCGGGCATGCGCGCCGTCCCGGGTGATGCCGAGCTCACCGCCCGAGCCCCAGACCAGGCGGCCGCGCAGTGCTTGCGGCCCCTCCACCACGGTGCCGGCGTAGTCGCGGCCGGGCGTGCGGGGCCAGACGGCCTTCGGCATGGCGCCGAGCGCCGCCTTCACGTCGGAGGGGTTGACCCCGGAGGCCGCGACCTCGACCAGGGCCATGCCTTCGGGGAGGCGGTCGGGGAGGGTCAAGGTCTCGACAGGCAGGCGGAGGGCGTCGAGGCTGGCGGCCGGGGCGAAGATGCGCAGGGCGGGATAGGCGCGGCCTGGGTCGGTCTGGGGCATGCGGGTCTCCTGCCGCGAGAGGCAGGAGAGCATAGGGCGGATCGGGGAGGGGGCCGAAGGTGGCCCTTGGGGCCAGAGCACGGCCCGACGCTCGACGCCAGCCGGGGCCCGCCCGTCAGGCCCCCTCTTCAGGCCCCCACCACATTCTCCGCCACCAGCCCCAGCCGCGCGCACACGTTCCGGGTGTCCAGCACCAGCGGGCAGTGCGCGACCAGCGCCGCGTAATCCACGCCATCGTGGTCGGCCGCGATCAGTGCTGCATCGAACCCGGCCAGCGTGCCCGGCGACCACGCGATTCCCCGCCGCGCGCCCAGCCCCGGATGCTCTGGCAGCGGCGGCAGCACCGGCATCAGCGGGTCGAAATGCGCCGCCACGCCGCCCCGCGCCTCGATCTCCGCCATCAGCCGCGGCCCCGGGCTGTCCCGCAGATCCGCCACGTTCCGCTTGTAGCCGAGACCGAGCACCAGCACCGAGGCGCCCGCCAGCCTCCGGCCGCGCGCCGCCAGCGCCGTCTCCAGCCGCGCCAGCACATGCAGCGGCGCCGCCTGGTTGATCGCATCCGCCGCTGCCAGCAACGGCATCGCCACCCCCGCCCGCGCCGCCGCCCAGCGCAGGTAGAGCGGGTCCACCGGGATGCAGTGGCCGCCCGGCCCGGGGCCGGGCCAAAAAGGCATGTAGCCGAAGGGCTTAGTCGCGGCGGCGCCGATCACCTCCCACACGTCCACGCCAAGGCCGTGGCAGGCCCGCTTCAGCTCGTCGGCCAGCGCGATGTTGACCGCGCGGAATACGTTCTCGGCGAGCTTCGCGGTCTCCGCCGCCTCCAGCGAGCCGACGGCGACGGTGCGCTCCACCACAGCGCCGTAGAGGGCGAGGGCAAGGCGGAGCGAGGCGGGATCCGCGCCGGCGACCAGCTTCGGGATGCCGGCGGTGCGGAAGCGCGGATTGCCCGGATCTTCCCGCTCCGGCGAATAGGCGAGGAACAGCCCCTCGCCGCAGCGCAGCCCGCCCGCTTCAAGCAGCGGCCGCAGCACCTCCCGCGTGGTGCCGGGCCAGGTGGTGGATTCCAGCACCACCAGCCGGCCCGGGCGCAGCACGCCGGCGATGGCGCGGC
>DASQVL010000209.1:0-3871 GCA_035640795.1 Crenalkalicoccus sp.
TCCTGCGGCGTGGTGATCTCCACGTCCATGATCGGCTCCAGGATCACCGGGCCGGCCTTCTTCATGCCCTCGCGGAACGCCGCCTTGGCGGCGATCTCGAAGGCGAGCGCGCTCGAGTCGACGTCGTGGTACTTGCCGTCCACCAGGGTGTACTTGAAGTCCACTGTCGGGAAGCCGGCGAGCACGCCGGTGTCGGCCTGCATCCTGATGCCCTTCTCGACCGCCGGGATGTACTCCCTCGGCACGGCGCCGCCGACCACCGCGTTCTCGAAGTGGATGCCGGCGTTCCGCTCCAGCGGCTCGAAGACGATCTTCACCTCGGCGTACTGGCCGGAGCCGCCGGTCTGCTTCTTGTGGGTGTAGGTCTCGGTATGCGGCCGGGAGATCGTCTCCCGGTAGGCGACCTGCGGCGCGCCGATATTGGCGTCCACGCCGTATTCCCGCCTCAGCCGGTCGATGATGATCTCGAGGTGCAGCTCGCCCATGCCGGAGAGGATGGTCTGCCCGGTCTCCTGGTCCGTGCGCAGGCGGAGCGAGGGGTCCTCGCCGGCCAGCTTCTGCAGGCCGAGCGTCATCTTCTCGACGCCGTCCTTGGTCTTCGGCTCGACCGAGATGTCGATGACCGGCACCGGGAAGGCCATGCGCTCCAGCACCACAGGGTCGGCCGGGTCGGCGAGGGTGTCGCCCGTGCCGGTGTCCTTCAGCCCGACGAAGGCCGCGATGTCGCCGGCGTAGACCTCCTTGATCTCCTCGCGCTTGTCGGCGTGCATCTGGAAGATGCGGCCGATCCGCTCCTTGTGCCCCTTGGTCGTGTTCAGCACCTGGTCGCCCGAGCGCAGCACGCCGCGGTAGACCCGCACGAAGGTGAGGTTGCCGTACTTGTCGTTGATGATCTTGAAGGCGAGGCCGGCGAAGGGCGCGTTCTCCTCGGCCGGGATGACCCGGCGCTCGGCGTCCTCCTCCTGGCCCTCCTCGGGCGCCACCTTGATGCCCTCGACGTCCACCGGGCTCGGCAGGTAGTCGATGACGGCGTCGAGCAGCGGCTGCACGCCCTTGTTCTTGAAGGCGGTGCCGCACAGCACCGGGCGGAACTCGCCCGAGATGGTGCCCTTCTTGATGCAGCGCTTCAGGGTCTCGATCGAGACGTCGCCCTTCTCGAAATACTCCTCCATCGCCGCCTCATCCACGCCGACGACGGCGTCGAGCAGCTTCTGGCGGTACTCCGCTGCCGTCTCCTTCAGCTCGTCCGGGATCGGCTCGTCATGGAAGGAGGCGCCGAGGTCGTCGCCCTCCCAGATGATCGCCTTCATCTCGACCAGGTCGACGATGCCCTTGAAGGTGTCCTCGATGCCGATCGGCAGCTGGAGCGTCACCCAGTTGATGCCGAGCTTCTCGGTCAGCGTCGCCGCGGCGCGGAAGAAGTCGGCCCCGGTCCGGTCCAGCTTGTTGATGAAGATGATGCGCGGAACGTTGTAGCGGTCCGCGAGGCGCCAATTGGTCTCCGACTGCGGCTGCACGCCGGCCACGCCCTCGATGATGAAGACCGCGCCGTCGAGCACGCGCAGCGAGCGGTTCACCTCGATGTTGAAATCGATGTGGCCCGGGGTGTCGATGATGTTGATCCGGTGGTCCTTCCACTCGGCGGTCACCGCGGCGGAGGTGATGGTGATGCCCCGCTCGCGCTCCTGCGCCATGTAGTCGGTCGTGGTGTTGCCGTCGTGCACCTCGCCGATCCTGTGGCTCTTGCCGGTGTAGAAGAGGATCCGCTCGGTCGTGGTGGTCTTGCCCGCGTCGATATGCGCGGTGATGCCGATGTTACGGATTCGCTCGAGCGGGGTACGCGCCACGATGGGCCTCCATACGCGAAGGCGGGCCCGGCCGGGGCCCATTTCCCCGCACCGCCCGCCTGGGTTCCGAAAGGGTTGCCGCTGGTCTGCCGGAGAGATGCGCAATCCGGGCCCGGATTGCAAGCGTGAAGGGCGGTCTTTTGCCGCTTCAGGTCGGCATTGTGCCGAGTGTGGTCAGCCCGAAGCCGGTTCAGCTTTGTCGGGCCAGCAATTCATGCCTTTCCCGCGCCAGATCGCGGGCTGGGCCGCGGGAAACTGGGGCGCGGGAAACAGCGCGTCCGTCCGTCCGAGCAGCCGGTAGGCGAGCAGCCCGACCCATTCGCGCAGCGCCGCCTCGAACTGGTTCAGGCGGGTCGGGAAGGGGGCATCGTACCACAACCGCACGGAATGGCCGGTGGTGTAGTTCACCGGCCAGGGCACCACGGGGAAGCCGGCTTCGCGGAACACGCCGACGGCGCGCGGCATGTGCATGGCGGAGGTGACGAGCAGCCAGACCTGGTTCCTGCGCGGCTGCACCAGCTCGCGCGTCAGCACCGCATTCTCCCAGGTGTTGCGCGACTGGTTCTCGAAGGCCATGCGGTCGGGCGGCACACCCATCGCCGTCCAGAGGGCGCGCGCCACGTCCGCCTCGCTCTGCTCGCCCGGCAGCAGCGTACCCTGGCCGCCGGTGAAGACCAGCCGCGCCTCCGGGTAGCGGCGGGCGAGGATCACGCCCTCGGTCATCCGCTCCGCCGCGCCGTTCAGGGCGGGGATGCCGCGCGCCTCGGTCAGCAGCTGGTCCACGGCACCCCCCAGCACGACCACGCCGGTGACGGCGGCCGGGGGCGGGTCAGGGCGCGGGAAGCGGTCCTCCAGCGGCAGCGCGAGGAAGTCGGCCGCCGGGGTCGCCAGGATGAAGAGGTAGTAGCCGAGCCCGACCGCCAGCCACCAGCGCCCGGACCGGCGGCCGCGCCAGACCAGCACCAGCCCGACCAGGGCCAGCATCAGGGCCAGGGTGTTCGGCCGGACCACGAACCAGAACACCTTGGAGGCGATGAAGAGGGCGTTCTCCACGCTAGAGGCTCAGGATCCTGCCCGGCGCCGCACGCCCGCGCGCCAGGTCCCAGAGCGCGGCGAGGTTGCCGCGCAGCCGGCCCAGCCGGTCCACATGCGGCTCCGGCCAGGGGGCGCGGAGCGCGTTGATCAGGCAATGGCGCGCAGCGGAGGGCACGGCATGGCTCCAGGGGAAACTTCCCTTGCGCGCCAGATACAGGGGATTGATGACCTGACTGTAACCGAGGCGGAGGCCCGGCGTGCGCGCCGCCTTCACGCCGAGATGCACGCCGCGCGCGCCGGCCAGCCTGAGGATCGCGCCATGCGCGCCGAGCCGGCGGGTGAAATCGATGTCCTCGTACCAGGCGTAGAGCGGCAGCGCCTCGTCGAAGCGGAGGCCATGGGCGCGGACGGGCGCCATGCGGACGGCCATGTTGCAGCCATAGCCGTTGAAGTGGGGCAGCGCCGCCATCGGGTCGGGCGCGCCGGGATCGGCGGCGAGCAGGGCGCGCCCGGCCTCCACCCGGAGGCCCGGGCCACGCGCGCCATCGGCGATGACGGTGCCGGTGGTGACCACGCAATCGGGGCGCGAGGCGAGCACCGCCTCCGTCACCGCCAGGTAGTCGGGGGCGGCCAGGAAGTCGTCGTCCAGGAACAGCACCGCATCGCAATCGGCGGCTGCATCCAGGATGCGGTTGCGCTGGCCGGGCAGGCCGGGCGGGGCGAGGAGCAACTCGGCCCCGGGTGCCGCCACGCCGTCCACATCGGCCGCCGCGGTGTGGCACACCAGCAGCCGGTCCGGCGCCCGGCGCTGCCCGGCGAGGTCGCGCAGCATCTCGGCGAGCACGGCAGCCCGGCCGCGCGTGGCGATCCCGATGGCGATCCGCATCAGCGCGCCGCCCGGCCGGCGAGGAAGCCGGTGAGGCGCCCGCCGAGGCTCGCCAGGTAGTAGCCCGTCTCCGCCGGGCGCAGCCGCGCCAGGCCGCGCAGCG
>DASQVL010000210.1:0-11890 GCA_035640795.1 Crenalkalicoccus sp.
GCCGGGCGCTGCGCGCCCGGAGTTCAATCCCGTCACGGCAAACGCGCCGTGCGGCGGCCCCGGGGTGCCCGGTGCCGCCGGGAAGGCGGCGTATAGGGCGCGCGCCCCGGCGCGTCAACGCCGGCCGGGGGCCGCGAGCGCCGGCGGCGGCGGACCTCAGCCCGCCTCGATATGCGCCATGCGGATCCAGTCCCGCTGCCGGGCGATGTCGGCGCGCAGGAAGGCGTCGAATGCGGTGACCGTCATGGTCATCGGCTCGGCGCCCATCCGCTCCTGCGCCGCCCGGGCCGCCGGCCGGTCGAGGATCGCCTGCACCATCGCGTGCAGCCGCTCCACCACCGGCCGCGGCGTGCCGGCGGGCGCCATCAGCCCCAGCCAGATCGCGGCCTGGTAGCCCGGCAGGGTCTCGGCCACCGTCGGCAGTTCCGGCATCAGCGGGCTGCGCTCCGGGCCCGTGGTCGCCAGCCCGATGACGCGGCCGGCCGCGATCTGCTCCCGCATCGTCGGGATGGCGTCGAACATCATCGGCACCTGGCCGGAGATCAGCGCCGTCCGCGCCTCGTTGGAGCCGCGGAAGGGGATGTGGTTGATCTCGATCCCCGCCATGGCGCGGAACACCTCGCCCGCGATGTGGTAGGGCGTGCCGGGGCCGGAGGAGGCGTAGTCGAGCTGCCCGGGATGCGCCTTCGCCCAGGCGATCAGCGCGGGGACGCTGGCGAGGCCGAGGCGCGGATGCACCGCCAGCACGTGGTAGGCGATGTTGACGGCGGCGACCGCGGTGAGGTCCCGCATCAGCTCATAGGGGCGCTGCGGCAGCAGCGTCTCGTTCGCCGTGTGGGTGTTCGACATCATCAGGATGGTGTGGCCATCCGGCGCCGCCTTGGCGACCACATCCGTGCCGATCACCGCGCCGCCGCCCGGCCGGTTGTCCACCACGACCGGCTGGCCGAGCGCCTGGCTCATCGGCTCCGCCAGGAAACGCGCGGCGACATCGGCGGACCCGCCGAGGCCGAAGGGCACGACGAGGCGGATCGGCCGGCTCGGCCAGGCCTCGGGCGCCTGGCCGAAGGCCCGGCGTGAGGCCGCGAGGGCCGCCGCGCCGAGCATCACCACCCGCCGTTTCGTCATCCGCCGGCCCTCCCGCCGCGGCAGGAAGGGCCGGCCGGGCGCCGCGCGCAACCCCCTGCGCAGTGCCCGAATTGCTTGCCCTTCCGTTCAGGCCAGGATGAAATCGTCCTCGGACCAGTGGTAGTGGCCGGAGGCCTGGATCTCGGCCGTCACCTGGCCGTCCAGCAGCACCTGCACCACGTCGTGGTCGTCCTCCAGCAGGACCTTGGTCGAAACCGTATGGCCGGCCTGGGCGAAGCCGCGCAGGTCCATCTTGTCGTGCGCCGCGAAGTCCGCGATGACGTCGCGCCGGCCGAGGCCGATCCCCGTGTCGCCCGGCCCGAAGGCGAAGGTGTCCGCGCCGCCGCCGCCGACCATGTAGTCCAGCCCCTGGCCGCCGATCAGCAGGTCGGTGTTGCGCCCCCCATGCAGCAGGTCGTTGCCGGCGCCACCGTCCAGCGTGTCACGTCCGGCGCCGCCGACCAGCGTGTCGTCGGCACTCGTCCCCTTGGCGTAGATGTTTTGCGTCACTGCCGCCCTCCGCTGCAACCGGGACAGAGTGTAGACGATATGCTTTTCAACTGCAGATTAAATTTTCATCCACGCCCCGGCCCGGGCGCCCCCGCCAGCCAGTCCGGCCCCGGCATGGCGAGGAAGGCCTCGCGGAGCGCCGCCGCCCGGCCC
This sequence comes from Crenalkalicoccus sp., assembly GCA_035640795.1. GTDB lineage: Bacteria > Pseudomonadota > Alphaproteobacteria > Acetobacterales > Acetobacteraceae > DASQVL01. Next base: position 1,792 of record DASQVL010000210.1, read on the forward strand.
TCCCGCACCGGATGGCCGCGGTCCCGGCAGTGCTGGCGATCGACGAATACCATTTCGCGCCGGACCGGGTGTGCCCGGACCGGGTGTACCATGAGCCCGCCGTCACGGGCGGATGTAGAAGGCCTCGATCTCGCTGCCGAGCAGCGCGGTGCGCTCGATCGTCCGGGTGAGGAATTCGTGCAGGCCGCGCTCCAGGATCGGCGCGATCCGCCCGTAGCGGAGCTGTGCCTGCATCTCGCCCGCCAGGCGGTGGCATTCGCCGCGCCGCCCGCCCTGGCCGGCGGCGATGGTCTCCAGGATCTCGGCCACCTGGCCGAGGCAGGCCATGAGGCTGCGCGGGAGCTCCGGCCGCAGGATCATCAGCTCGGCGATGCGCTGCGGGTCCAGCCGGTCGCGGTAGATCCACTGATAGGCACGCAGCGCCGAGACCGAGCGCAGCACCGCCTGCCACTGCACGAAATCCACCGTGCCCTGCCCCCCTTCCGGCGCCAGCAGGTGTGACTTCACGTCGAGCAGCCGCGCCGTGTTGTCGGCGCGCTCCAGCATGGTGCCGAGGCGGACGAAGCGCCAGGCCTCGTCGCGCAGCATGGTGTCGAGCGCCGCGCCGTGGAACAGCGCGACCCGCTCCCGCACCCAGCCCAGGAAATCGGCCAGGTTCTCGCCTTCCGTGGCCTCCGGCGCCAGCGCGCGGAGGTAGTTCCAGGAATCGTTCAGCGCCTCCCACATGTCCACGGTCAGGGCGGTGCGGACGGCGCGCGCGTTGCGCCGCGCCGCCTCGAAGCAGGAGAGGATGGAGGAGGAGTTCTCCGCGTCGTGCACCAGCCACTGCACCACCGCATCCTGGGTCGGCGCCTCATAGCGACGGTGGAAGCCATGGTCGCCGCCCGCGGCGATCAGCAGCGCGCGCCATTCCTGCTGCGCGGCGCCGAGCCCGGCGGTGAGGCTCGCCATGCGGGAGGCGACGGCGAGGCCGCGCGCCACGTTGCCGGCGCGCTCGGCGTAGCGGGCCAGCCAGAACAGGCTGTCCGCCGTGCGGCTCAGCACGCCGGCGGCTCCTCCGGCCCCTCATCCTCCAGGATCCAGGTATCCTTGGTGCCGCCGCCCTGGGAGGAGTTGACCACGAGCGAGCCTTCCCGCAGCGCGACCCGGGTGAGCCCGCCCGGGACGATGCGGATCTCCTGCCCGTTCAGCACGAAGGGCCGGAGATCCACGTGGCGCGGCGCGATGCCCTGCTCCACCACCGTCGGGCAGGTGGACAGCGCCAGTGTCGGCTGGGCGATGTAGTCGCCCGGCCTTGCCGTGATGCGCGCGCGGAACTCCTCGCGCATCTCCCGCGTCGCATGCGGCCCGATCAGCATGCCGTAGCCGCCCGAGCCGCGGCAGAGCTTCACGACCAGCTGGTCGAGGTGGGCGAGGACGTATTTGCGGTCCTCCTCCTGCTCGCAGAGGTAGGTGGGCACGTTGCCGAGGATCGGCTCCTCGCCCAGGTAGAAGCGCACCATCTCCGGCACGTAGGGGTAGATCGCCTTGTCGTCGGCGATGCCGCAGCCGGGCGCGTTGGCGAGGGCGACGTTGCCGGCGCGGTAGGCCGCCATCAGCCCGGGCACGCCGACCAGGCTGTCGGCGCGGAAGCAGTCGGGGTCCAGGAAGTCGTCGTCCACCCGGCGATAGATCACGTCGACAAGCCGCGGCCCGGCGGTGGTCCGCATGAAGACCACCTTGTCCTGCACGAACAGGTCGGCGCCCTCCACCACCTCCACCCCCATCTCGTCGGCAAGGAAGCAGTGCTCGTAATAGGCGCTGTTGTAGGGGCCGGGGGTCAGTAGGACGACGGTCGGCGCCGCCTTCGCCCGCGCCGGCGCCACCGCTTTCAGCGTCGCCAGCAGCTCCTCCGGGTAGCGTCCCACGGGGGCGATGCGGTGGCGCGCGCAGAGCTCGGGGAACAGGCGCAGCATCGCCTCCCGGTTCTCCAGCATGTAGGAGACGCCCGAAGGCGTGCGGCAATTGTCCTCCAGCACGTGGAACTCGTCCGGCCCGGTGCGCACCAGGTCGATGCCGCAGACATGCGTCCAGATGCCGGCCGGGGGCGTGAAGCCCTCCATCTCCCGCCGATAGCATTCGTTCTGCAGAACGAGGCCGGCGGGGATGCGGCCGGCGGCCAGGATCTCCCGCTTCCCGTAGGCATCGGCCAGGAAGGCGTTCAGCGCGCGCACCCGCTGCCTCAGGCCGCGCGCCAGCCTCTCCCACTCGCTGCGCGCCAGGATGCGGGGGATCAGGTCGAAGGGGATCAGCCGCTCCGGGTCGCCGCCCTCTCCATAGACGGCGAAGGTGATGCCGATGCGGCGGTAGAGGAGCTCCGCCTCCCGCCGCTTGCGGTCCAGCCGCTCCCGCGGCGTCGCGCGCAGCCAGCGGCCGATCTCGGCATAGGGGGGCCGCGGGCCGTCCTCGCCATGCATCTCGTCGAAGGCGGCGATGCCGGCCGGAGTGCTCCTCTGCGCCTGCTGCTGCGCCATGGCGGAAGCCCCGTCTCCCGATCCTTTCCGGCACGGCAGCATGGCGGAGGGCCGCGGGGCAAGCCGGGCGCGCGCCGCCGCGCGCCCCTCCAACCCGCGCCCTGCCCAGGTCGCGGGCAGGCGGCGCCGCATCCGCAGGCAGGTGCGCCGCGCTTGACGCCGCAGGGCGTCAGGGGAAGATCGCCTGGCAGGCGGAGAGGAACGGGACATGCAAAACACCGAGGCGATCTGGCGGCTGGTGGACGCGAAGGCCGCGCCCTTCACCGCCCTCTCCGACCGCGTCTGGGGCATGCCGGAGCTCGCCTACACCGAGCACCGCTCCTGCGCCGAGCACGCCGCCATGCTGCGCGAACAGGGCTTCCGGGTGACCGGGCAGGTGGCCGGCATCCCGACCGCGGTGATGGGCGAGGCCGGCGAGGGCGGCCCGGTCATCGCCATTCTCGGCGAATACGACGCGCTGCCCGGCCTCTCCCAGGAAGCCGGCGTCGCCGAGCCGCGGCCGCTGCCCGGCCCCGGCTATGGCCATGGCTGCGGCCACAACCTGCTGGGCGCCGCCGCGCTGCTGGCGGCGACGGCGGTGAAGGACTGGCTGGCCGAGAGCGGCCTGCCCGGCCGGGTGCGCTATTACGGCTGCCCAGCCGAGGAAGGCGGTGCCGCCAAGGGCTTCATGGTGCGCGACGGCGCCTTCGACGACGTGGACATCGCGATCACCTGGCACCCGGCGGCCTTCGCCAAGGTGGACGACGCGCTCTCGCTCGCCAACACGCGCATCGATTTCAGCTTCAAGGGGCGGGCGAGCCATGCCGCGGCGGCACCGCATCTCGGCCGCAGCGCGCTGGACGCGGTCGAGCTGATGAATGTCGGCGTGAACTACATGCGCGAGCACATGCCGAGCGATGCGCGCATTCACTACGCCTATCTGGATGCCGGCGGCGTCGCGCCGAACGTGGTCCAGCCGACGGCCAAGGTGCGCTACCTGATCCGCGCGCGGGACGTGATCGAGCTGAAGCGCCTGGTCGAGCGCGTGCGCAGGATCGCCGACGGCGCCGCGCTGATGACGGAGACGACGGTCACCACGCGCGTCGTCTCCGCCGTCTCCAACATGCTCGGCAACACGCCGCTCGAGCGCGCCATGCAGGCGAACCTGGACCGGCTCGGCCCGCCGCCCTTCGACGACCTGGACCGCGCCCGCGCCGCCGAGTTCCAGGCGACGCTCTCGGAGGAGGACATCGTCTCCTCCTGGCGCCGGGTCGGGCTGCCGGTGCGCCCCGGCGTCTCCCTCTGCGACGTGGTGGTGCCGCTGGAGGCGAAGGGCCAGCCGATGATCGGCAGCACGGATGTCGGCGACGTCTCCTGGAAGGTGCCGACGGTGCAGGCGCGCGGCGCCACGTACGCCATCGGCACGCCAGGCCATTCCTGGCAGCTGACGGCGCAGGGCATGCTGCCCGCGGCGCACAAGGGCATGGTCCATGTGGCAAAGGTGATGGCAGGCACGGCGGTGGACGCGCTGCGCGACCCCGCGCTGATCGCGGCCGCCAGGGACGACCACCAGGCGCGCACCGGGGGCCGGCCCTATGAGTCGCCGCTGCCGCCGGAGGCGACGCCGCCGCTCGACATGTCGGTGGGGGAGGCCGCCTGATGCGCCTCGATGCCAGCGCCCGCGGCGTCTTCGTCATCGCGCCGACGCCGTTCCGCGAGGACGGCGCGCTCGACCTCGAGAGCGCCGAACGGATGACCGACGCCTTCCTGTCTGCCGGCGCCTCCGGCATGACCATCCTCGGCATCATGGGGGAGGCGCCGAAGCTGGACGCGGAGGAGGCCATCGCCTTCACCCGCCGCGTGCTGCGCCGCGTGGATGGGCGCGTGCCCGTCATCGTCGGCGTCTCCGCCGCGGGCTTCGCGCCGATGCGCGCGCTGGCGCGCCGGGTGATGGAGGATGGCGCCGCGGGGGTGATGATTGCGCCCGTCGCGGGGCTGCGCGGCGACGATGCCGTCCTCTCCTGGATGGCGCAGGCCGCCGAGGCGGTCGCTGACGCGCCCTGGGTACTGCAGGACTACCCGCAATCCAACGGAATCACGATGAGCGTCGGGATGATCCGCCGCATGGCCGAGGATCCGCGCCTCGTGATGCTGAAGGCGGAGGACTGGCCGGGCCTCGACAAGATCACCGCGCTGCGCCGCCTCGATGCGGCGGGGGAGATGCGCCGACTTGCCATCCTCGGCGGCAATGGCGGTCTCTTCCTGCCGGAGGAGCTCGCCCGCGGCGCCGATGGCATCATGACCGGCTACGCGGTGCCGGAGATGCTGGTCCGCGTCTGCCGGATGATGGCGGAAGGGCGGCGCGAGGCGGCGCAGGACCTGTTCGACCTGCACCTGCCGCTGATCCGCACGGAGCACCAGCCAGGCCTCGGCCTCGCCGTGCGGAAATACGTGCTGCGCCGGCGCGGGATCATCGCTTGCGAGGCGCTGCGCGCGCCGGCGCCGAAGCTCTCGGCGGAGACGCGGGCGGAGGTGGATTTCCTGCTCGCGCGCCTGGCGGCGCGGGATCCGGAGCCGCTCAGGGAGATTGCGGCGCGTTAGGTGGCCCTCGGGGGAGGAAGGGAACTTCCTCCCCCAAGACCCCCACCATCCTTTTTCTCATCCCTTCTCGGCGGGCTTGCCCTATCCGCCTGGAAGACTCCCAGCCAAGCTGTTTCTCTGTTCGGCTGAAAGAGGGCCGTTTCTCCGTCCCGGCCAGGATCCGAAGCGGGCCGCGCGCAGCCACGGTCAAGGGCGCGAAGCGCGGCCGAAGGCCGCTTGCCCCGAGCACGGCCCGACGCTCGCCCCAGGCCGGGCCCGCCCCTACCCTGGACGCCTCCCACACCCGCGTGATAGCCGAGGCCAGCGCGGTGCTGCCCGCACCGGCAGCGTACGAACCTCCATCAAGCGCTCACCACGACGGCAACCGCCGACCACCGACGGGCCTGCCGCTCCCTTGCAGGAACTGGACTTCCATGGATGCGTCCGCGACGACCGGCCCGCGACTCCCGGCCCCGGGCTTCGCCGAGCTGTTCACGCCGAAGCTCCTCACCATCCTCGGCGAAGGCTATGGCTGGGCGCAGTTCCGCGCCGATGCCATTGCCGGGCTGACGGTCGCCGTCGTCGCCCTGCCGCTCTCCATGGCGATTGCCATCGGCTCCGGCCTGCCGCCGGAACGGGGCCTCTATACCGCCATGGTCGGCGGCTTCCTGATCTCCGCCCTCGGCGGCAGCCGCTTCCAGATCGGCGGACCGGCCGGCGCCTTCATCGTGCTGATCTCCGGCATCGTCGAACGCCAGGGCTATGACGGGCTGGTGCTGGCCACCTTCATGGCCGGGATAATGATGGCCGCGGCGGGCTTCTTCCGCCTCGGCACCTACGTCAAATACATCCCTTTCCCCGTCACCGTCGGCTTCACCGCGGGCATCGCCGTCATCATCTTCGCCAGCCAGGTGAAGGAGATGCTCGGGCTCGACCTGGCGCACGAGCCCGCGGCGCTGCTGCCCAAGATCGCCGCCCTCGCCGGCAGCCTCGGCACGCTGAAGCCGGCGACCGTCGCCCTCTCAGCGCTGGCGGTCGGCCTGATCCTGCTGCTCCGCCGGCTGCGGCCGAAATGGCCGGGCCTGCTCATCGCGGTCGCTGCGGCGGCGCTCGCCACCTGGCTGCTCGGCCTGGATGTGGCCACTATCGGCACGCGCTTCGGCGGCGTGCCGCGCAGCCTGCCGCCGCCCGCCCTGCCGGCCTTCGACCTCGCCAGGGTGCGGGAATTGCTGCCCGATGCCGTGGCGATCGCGCTCCTCGGCGCCATCGAGTCCCTGCTCTCGGCCGTCGTCGCCGATGGCATGACCGGCAGGCGGCACCGCTCGAACTGCGAGCTGGTCGCGCAGGGCGCGGCCAACATGGCGGCCGTCACCTTCGGCGGCATGTGCGTGACCGGCACCGTCGCGCGCACGGCCACCAATGTGCGCGCCGGCGCATATGGCCCGGTCTCCGGCATGCTGCACGCCGTCTACCTGCTGCTCTTCATGCTCGTCGCGGCGCCCCTTGCTGCCTACATCCCGCTGGCGAGCCTCGGCGCCGTGCTCGCCGTCGTCGCCTGGAACATGGCCGAGAAGGAAGAATTCTGGAGCCTGCTCCGCACCCGCGGCGACGCGGTGGTGCTGCTCGCCACCTTCCTGCTCACCATCCTGGTGGACCTGACCACCGCCATCGGCGTCGGCGTGACGCTCGGCGCCTTCCTCTTTCTCCACCGCATGGCACAGGCCGTGGGCGTGGAGGCGGGCCTTCCCGTCGTGGCAGCCGACCAGGCGGACCGGCCGGAGGGCGGCCGCGTGCCCTACCATCCGCAGGACCTCGGCGAGGACGTCCTGGTCTACCGCATCTCCGGCGCCTTCTTCTTCGGCGCGACCGCCGCGGTCAGCGGCGTGCTCGACCGCATCGGCGCCCATCCCAGGGCCTTCGTGCTCGACTTCTCCGAGGTACCGCTGGTGGACAGCACGGCGGCCAAGGCGCTGCGCGGCTTCGTGGCCCGGCTCCGCCACTCGGGCACGGAGGTCTACTTTGCCGGCGCCGGCCGGCCGGTGCGCCGCACCCTCCTGCTCGCCGGGCTGCGCCGGCCGCTGGTGCGCTACGCCGCCTCGGCCGAGGATGCGGTCGCCCAGTGGCGGGCGCCGGAGACCCGCCCCGGCTGAGCGCGCAGCGGGCTACAGCGTCGAGCCGGATGACCGGACGTGGCGGGTGGAGGCCCAAACGATCAGGGCGGTCGCGCTGAACAGTGCGCCCAGTCCTGACACGCCGGGCCAGCCCGCATGGGCGAAGGCAGTCGTGGAAGCGATGGCGCCCACGGCGCTCCCTGCCGAATAGAAGGCCATGTAGCCGCCCACGAGCCGGCTGCGAGCGTGCGGATACAGAGAGAAGATGATGCTCTGGTTGGTGACGTGAACAGCCTGCACTGCGAGATCGAGCAGGATCACGCCGCCGATCAGGGCAGGAATGGAAACCGGCAGCAGGACAATCAGTCCCCATGCGGTGAGCAACAAGGCCAGGGCAATGCCGGTTGTCCAATTGCCAAGGCCTCGATCCGCCAGCCGTCCGGCGCTGCCCGCCGCCAAGGCACCAGCGACCCCCGCAAGGCCGAACAGGCCGGTCCCTGTGTGCGAGAACCTGAAAGGCGCCGCGCTCAGCGGCAACACGAGCGCCGTCCAGAAGGTGCTGAACGCGGCGAAGATCAGGAGGGCCAAAGCGCCGCGAACACGCAGAACCGAGTCGCGCATGAAGAGCACCGGAATGGAGCGTAGCGTGGCGAGATAGCCCTCGGCGTTGGACACGGCAGCACAGCGTGGAAGAACGCGGTACAGGACCAACGCCAATGTTGCGCTCAGCGCCGCGGAGGTCAGATACACGATCCGCCAGCCACCAAGATCGGCCAGGAGGCCGGAGACGAAACGGGCGGCCAGAATCCCGATGACAACGCCGCTTGTGACCGTGCCGACCGCCTGGCCGCGCCTGGCAGGCGGGGCCAGTCTGGCCGTGAAGGCGACGAGGACCTGCACCACCACAGCGAGCAGGCCCATGGTCGCCATCGTCGGGAACAGAACGCTTTCCGAGCGCGCGGTCCCCACGATCGCGAGCGCGACTGCCGACAGGGCTGTCTGCCCGACCACGAGTAGGCGAGGCTCGATCAGATCGCCCAGAGGGACAATGAAGATCAGGCCAAGGGCGTAGCCGATCTGTGTCAGCCCAATGACGAGACCGATGGCTGCCGGTGCAATCCCGAAATCACGCGCCATCGCGTCAAGCAGCGGCTGGGCATAGTAGATGTTGGCGACGGAGAGGCCGCACGCGATCGCGCAGATGACGGCGGTGGCTGTCGTCAGCCTCCCCGAGTCGCTGCCGGGTTGCGCGTCAGCGTTATGCGAGGTGGTGGTGCTCTCCATGTCCACGTGTCTGCTCCACCCGGTGGTCCTATAATGAGACCACTGGGCAGGCGGTCATTCTAGTTCTAAGTTAGAACCGGTTAGGGGTGATGCTGACGAGGACGGTGATGGTGAAGCGCGTCAGCCTGACAGGAGCAGATTGCCCGGTCGCTCGGGCGCTCGATGTGATCGGCGATTGGTGGTCGCTGCTCATCATCCGCGACGCGTTTGATGGCCTGCGGCGCTTCAGCGAGATCCAGGCCAATCTTGGCATCGCCAAGGGCATGCTGGCGAAGCGGCTGCGTGACCTGGTGGTCCGCGGCATCCTGACAACCGCTCCTGCGTCGGACGGCACGGCTTATCGGGAGTATGTCCTGACCGAGAAAGGACGCGGGCTGTTCCTGGTCATCGTCGTGCTGCGCCAGTGGGGCGAGGACCATCTCTATGGGCCTGGCGAGAGGCATTCCCTACTGGTCGAGACCGCGACCGGCGGGCCGGTCCAGCGCCTGGTGCTGCGCTCGGCGGAGGGCCGCCCGCTTGCCTGGAGCGAGACGCAGATTCGCGCGCCTGAAAGGGGCAATTGGGCGGGGTCGGTGGTGCCTCGTTCGGGACGAACAGCCAACGCCGACGGGCATGCCCCTGCCCGCGCAGCTCGCCGCGCTTCGCGGCGGCGGAGCGGATCAGCAGGCCGCTGAAGACAACGGCCAGTGTCCCGATTCCCTAGCGCATTTTCAGGCGAAGTGTGCGCGGTTCGCCGTAGAAAATGCGCCAAATACAAAGGCTAGAGCGCTTTCGCCGTGCACGTGCACGGTGAAAGCGCTCTAGTCCTTCGGACTTCGGAATCGGGACACTGGAGCAGTTGAAAGGTGCAGATTCACGCTCCCGGGTGTTCGCGCCCGTCCGCGATCTGCCCTACCCCGCCCACTCCGCCGGATGCGTCCCGAGCGGCACAGCGGGCAGCGCCCAGCGCGGCGGCGTTTCCGACATCTCCCCCGGATGCCGCAACGCGGTCAGCCGACCGAAGCCGCTCTCGGTCGTCTCGGAGAGCGCCGCCACCTCCTCCGGCGTCGGCTCCGGCGCCGCGAAGCCCTCCGGCAGCCGCCCCAGTCCGCGGAGCCACCGCCCCGTGCCGGCAAGGGAGACGCGCACCAGCCAGGACCCGCCCTCCTCCGCCCGGCGCAGCAGGGCGGCGATGGCGCCGAAGGCGATCAGGTAGCCCGAGGCATGGTCGAGCGCCTGGCAGGGCAGCACCTTGGGCGGTGCCACGCCGGCCGCCTCGGCCTCCGCCAGGTTGAAGCCGGTCGCGGTCTGCACCAGCGAATCGAAGCCACGCTTCGCCGCCCAGGGCCCGACCTCGCCATAGGCGGAGAGCGAGACGACGACGATCCCCGGCCGCAGCCCCGCCAGTGCCGCCGGGCCGAAGCCATGCGCGGCGACGGCGCCCGGCCGGTAGCCCTGGATGAACACGTCCGCCCCGGCTGCGAGGCCGCGCAGTACCGCGCGGTCCGCCGCCTCCCGCAGGTCGAGCTCTGCCGCCCGCTTGCCGCGGTTCACGTCGAGCACGAGGTCGGGGAAGCCCGGCAGGTGCGGTGCCGTCACGTGCAGCACCTCCGCGCCATGCGCCGCCAGCGTCCGCCCGCCGCAGCAGCGCCG
>DASQVL010000211.1:0-3928 GCA_035640795.1 Crenalkalicoccus sp.
AAGCTCGCCCTCGACGACGTGCCCTGGCAGGAGTTCGGCGGCCGCTTCGTGATCCTGATCACCGACGCCGGCGCGCGCGACGCCTCCGACCCGCGCAGCCAGGCCCATATGGGGCCGGAGGAGCTGCGCGCGCTGGCGAAGTCGGAGACGAAGCAGGTCGCGATCTACGCGATCCACCTCCGCACGCCCGAAGGCCGGACCAACCACGCGCGGGCGGAGCGGCAGTACCGCGCGCTGACCGAATACGGCACCGCCGGTGCGCTCTACTACCCGATCGCGGAGGGCAGCCTCGGCCAGTTCGGCCGGACGGTGGACGCGCTCACCGATGCCCTGCTCGGCCAGGTCGCGCAGGCGGTGGGGCGCCCGATCGGCGGCATGCGCCCGCCGCAGAACGAGGCGGAGCGGCACATCGCCGAGCAGGCGGAAGTGGTCGGCATGGCCATGCGCCTCTCCTACCTCGGCCGCGCGCGCCAGCAGGCCGCGCCCGACGTCGTCCGCAGCTTCGTCCTCGACCAGGAGCTGAACCCGGCCGACCCGCGGCCCGAGCGCCGGCCGCTCGACGTCCGCGTTCTGCTGACGCGCAACCAGCTCTCCGATCTCGCGCAGACCGTGCGCGGCATCATCCAGGCCCAGGCCGCCCAGCGCCTCTCGCCCGAGGGCTTCTTCGAGCGGGTGCGCGGCGCGGCGGCCTCGGCGATGCGCGACCCGCGGCGGATGGCGGAGTTCCAGCGCCTGGGCGGGGCCTTCGGCGAGTACCTCGAGGGCCTGCCCTACCAGAGCCAGATCATGGAGATCACCCAGGAGGAATGGGTGAGCATGGGCGCGGGGCGGCGGACGGAGGTGGTCAACGCCCTCGACGCCAAGCTCCGCCTCTACGAGGAGTTCAACCGCCAGCCCTCGCTCTGGGTCAGCTTCGACGGCGGGCGCAACCCGGGCGAAGCGATGTACCCCGTGCCGCTGGAGGCGCTGCCCTGACGGGCGGTGCGGCGCGCAGGAGCTCCGCCCGCCAAGCGGCGGAAGCGCCGCGCGACGGGTCACCCAGAGGCGTTCCGCCACGACGTCCTACGGGCTCAGCACCGGACGCCAGAAGGGGCGCACGTCGAGAGCGCGTGGAGCGACCGCACGGCGCTTGACATGGCGGCCGCCGCGTGGCCGGGGGATCAAGTCTGCCAGGCGATCCTCGAGGCCGCACCGAACCTCAGCAGCCGAAAAGCGGGGCATGAGCCTCGCTATGCGAGGCGTACTGCCAGGAAGGCAGTGGAGTGGGTGGAGCAGCACCAGCCCACGCCACGGCCCTGACCGCCGCGCCTCGGAAGGTATCGGCCCGCTCTGCGAGGTTCGGGCCGGCAGCCTTCGGCGGCGCCTGCGCCAGATTTGGCTTGCCACACAGCCCCCGATGGGTGGACCCTGCCCTGTACTGCCCCGGGGCATCCGGGGAATGTCGGCTCATAGGGTTCGCCGATGAGCACCGTCGCCCCTCCCGCAAAGATGGCCGCCCTCAACCTCGCCCGCTGGATCGAGGAGAACGAGCAGTTCCTGCGGCCGCCGGTCAGCAACAAGCAGCTCTACGCCGGAGCAGACGATGTGATCCTGTTCGTCTCCGGCGGTCCCAACACGCGCAACGACTTCCACGTCAATCCGACCGAGGAGCTGTTCTACCAGCTCCGGGGCGACATCGCCCTGCGGGTGCGCCCGCTGGACGACTCCAGGCCCTATGACGTCATGATCCGCGAGGGCGACCTGTTTCTTCTGCCCCGCCGGGTTCCGCACCGGCCGCAGCGTCCCGCGGGCACAGTGGGCCTGATCGTGGAATTTCCCCGCCCGGCTGGCGAGAGGGACGCCCTCCGCTGGTACTGCCCCAGGTGTGACGAGATGGTCTTCGAGGCCCGCTGGCAACTGAAGAAGATCGACGAGGATCTCAAGGTCGTCATGGAGGAGTTCTGGGGCGGGCCTGCACCCCAACGCACCTGCAAGCGCTGCGGTACCGTCATCGAGCGCGCCGGGGAGTTCAGGCTCGCCGACGCCGTACGAGGGTAACCCCCGAAAAGGCACCCACGTGTCCTGAACGAAGACCGGTGACCATGAGGATGGGGCCATGTTGCCCCATGGCCGGCCCGCCCGCAGCGCTCGCCCTCGACGCCGTCCTCTGCCGCCACCCCGGGCCCGAGGGCGGCGGCGGCTTCGAGATCCTGGTCGAGCGGCTGCAGGTGCATCGGGGGGAGGCGCTGGCGCTTGCCGGCCCTTCCGGCGCCGGCAAGTCCACCTTGCTCAACCTGCTCGCGCTCGCGCTGCGCCCGGCCTCGGCGGACCGCTTCGCGCTCAACACCCGCGGCGGCGCCACCATCGACCTCGCCGCGCTGTGGCGCCGGCGCGAGGAGGAGCGGCTGACGGCGACCCGCGCGGCGCATATGGGCTATGTGCTGCAGCGGGGTGGCCTGCTCCCCTGGCTCTCGGTCCGTCGCAACATCGCGCTCAGCCAGGCTGTGCTCGGCCGCCGCGATTCCGCACGCGTCGTCGCGGTCGCGGAGCGGCTGGAGATCGCGGCGCTGCTCGACCGCATGCCGGCGACGCTCTCCGTCGGGCAGCGCCAGCGCGTGGCGATCGCCCGCGCGCTCGCCCACCGCCCGGAGGTGGTGCTGGCCGATGAGCCGACCGCGAGCGTCCACCCCGCCCTCGCCGACGCCGTGCTCGCCCTCCTGATCGAGCAGGCGCGCGAGGAGGACGCGGCGCTGGTCCTGGCGACCCACGACCCGGACCGGGCGGCCCGGCATGGCTTCACCATCGTGAAGGTGGAGCCCGCGGGCCCCGGCCGTTCCCGCCTGCTCCGCGCCGCCGCGGCGACGGCCTGATGTCGGCGGGGGGGAGGCCGCGCGCCGCGCTCGTCGCCGGCCTCGCGCTGAGGGACCTGCTGCACGAGCGGACGCTCTCCCTCTGCTCCGCCGTCGGGCTCGCCGCCGTGCTGGCGCCGCTGATCGTGCTCTTCGGGCTCAAGCACGGCGTCGTCGAGGGGCTCAGGGCGGAGCTGATCGAGAACCCGCGGAGCCGCATGGTGGTGAACGCGGCGAACCGCAGCTTCGACGCGGCCTTCCTCGCTCGCCTCGCCGCGCGGCCGGACGTCGCCTTCGTGATCCCCCGCACCCGCAGCCTGAACACGGAGGCGCGGTTCGAGCGCGCGGACCGCCCGGGCACGGTGCTGCGGGCGGAGCTGCTGGCGACCGCGCCCGGCGACCCGCTGATCCCCGGCCTGAAGCGGGACGGGCCGCGGGATGTGATCCCGAGCGCCTCCTTCGCCGCGCGGCTCGGCGGCCTCGCGCCCGGCACCGCGCTCACGCTCCGCGCCATCCGCGACCGCAGCGGGCAGCGGGAGGTGCTGTTCCTGCGCGTCACCGTCTCCGCGGTCGCCCCGCCCTCCGCCTTCGGCCGCGACGGCGTCTTCGTGGACCTCCGCGTGCTGCGGTTGGTGGACGGCTTCGTGGACGGCACCCTGCCGCCCGAGGCGAGGCCCGAGGACATCGCCGAGGCGTACGGCGACCAGCGCTTCGCCGGCTTCCGCGCCCATGCGCGGCGGCTGGAGGACGTGACGGCGATCGACCACGCCCTCCGACGCGAGGGGGTGGAGGTGGAGACGCAGGCGGAGCAGGTGGAGGGCCTGCTCGGCCTAGACCGCGGTCTGACCATCCTCTTCGCTCTGCTCGCAGGCCTGGGCGGGGTGGGCTACCTGGTCTCGCTCGGGGTCGGGCTCTACGCGAACGTGGAGCGGAAGATCGCCGAGCTGTCGCTGCTGCGACTGATCGGGCTCGGCCGCGGCGACCTCCTCGCCTTCACCTTGCTGCAGGCCGGAGCGATCGCCCTGGCCGGCTCGGCGCTCGCGGGCAGCGCCGCGCTGGCCGTCGCGGCGGCGGTGAACCGGCTGCCGCTCGCGGGGCCG
>DASQVL010000212.1:0-2738 GCA_035640795.1 Crenalkalicoccus sp.
GGACACGACCGAGCTGGAACGCGAGAGCCGGCAGATCGCCCAGACGATGTCGGACATCGAGAGCGCGCTGCCGGACCAGCAGGCCAAGCTGAAGACGATACTCGAATCGCTCCCCAACATCCTCGACCCGGACGTCCCAGATGGCCCGGACGAGACCGCCAACCGCGTCCTCCATCAGCACGGCGAACCGCCCGCCTTCGCCTTCCCGCCGAAGCAGCATTTCGAGATCGGCGAGGCGCTCGGTCTCATGGACTTCGCGACCGCAGCGAAGCTCGCCGGCAGCCGTTTCACCCTGCTCACCGGGGCGCTGGCGCGGCTTGAGCGCGCGCTCGGCCAGTGGATGATCACGCTGCACACGGAGGAGCACGGCTACACCGAGGTCTCGCCGCCGCTGCTGGTCAACGACGCCACCATGTACGGCACCGGCCAGCTGCCGAAATTCGGCGAGGACCTGTTCCGCACCACCGACGGCCGCTGGCTGATCCCGACCGCCGAGGTGCCGCTCACCAACATCGTGCGTGACGAGATCCTGCCCGAGGCCGCCCTGCCGCGCCGCTTCACCGCGCTGACGCCCTGCTTCCGCTCCGAGGCCGGGGCCGCCGGGCGCGACACGCGCGGCATGCTGCGCCAGCACCAATTCCAGAAGGTGGAGCTCGTCTCCGTCACCCGGCCCGAGGAGAGCGCGGCGGAGCAGGAGCGCATGACGCGCTGCGCGGAGCGCGTGCTGACCGAGCTCGGCCTCACCTGGCGCCGCGTGCTGCTCAGCTCGGGCGATACCGGGTTCAGCGCGGCCAAGACCTACGACCTCGAGGTCTGGCTGCCGGGGCAGGGGGCGTGGCGGGAGATCTCCTCGTGCTCCAATACCCGGGACTTCCAGGCGCGGCGGATGAATGCGCGCTACCGGCCGGCGGAAGGGAAGGGGACCGCCTTCGTGCACACGCTGAACGGCAGCGGCGTCGCGGTCGGGCGGGCGCTGATCGCGGTGCTGGAGACCTTTCAGCAGGCGGATGGCTCCGTGCGGGTGCCGGAGGTGCTGCGGCCCTGGATGGGCGGGATGGAGCGGATCGCGCGGGGGTAGCGGGCGCCCCTCCTGCCGGAGGCGCCGCCAGCGCCCACCTGACCATCCATGGAATGGCAGGCCCCCGCCGTGGTGCTCGAAGCCCGCCCGCATGGCGAAGGCGGCGCCATCATCACCCTGCTGACCGAGGCCGAGGGGCGCCATGCCGGCCTCGCCAAGGGCGGCGCCTCACGCGCCCAGGCGGCGATCTGGCAGCCGGGCAACCTGGTGGAGGCGCGCTGGGTCGCCCGCCTGGCCGACCAGCTCGGCGCCCTGACCGGGGAGCTGGTCCATCCCGCCGCGGCGCTCGCCATGGATGAGCCGCTGGCCCTCGCCCTGCTCGCCTCCGCCTGCGCCGTCGCGGCCGGCGCGCTGCCCGAACGCCAGCCGCATCCCGAGGCCTTCCGCGGTCTGGTCTCGCTCATCGGCCGGCTCCCGCGCGGCGCCGCCGCCCTGCTGCCGGCCTACATCAGGTGGGAAGGGGCGCTGCTCGCTGAGCTCGGCTACGGGCTCGACCTCGCTTCCTGCGCGGCGACGGGCACGACACAGGATCTCGCCTATGTCTCGCCCCGCACCGGCCGCGCCGTCTCGGCCGAGGCGGGCGCGCCCTGGGCGCCGCGCCTGCTGCCGCTCCCCGGGTTCCTGCTGCG
The DNA here is from genome assembly GCA_035640795.1 of Crenalkalicoccus sp. GTDB lineage: Bacteria > Pseudomonadota > Alphaproteobacteria > Acetobacterales > Acetobacteraceae > DASQVL01. The sequence goes on from DASQVL010000212.1 coordinate 1,708, forward strand.
GCCGGAGCGCCCCGGCACCGATGACGCGTCCGGCCCCGCGGACTGGCTCGCCGGGCTGCGCCTGACCGGGCATTTCCTCGCGCGCGACGCTTTCGGCCAGCAGCACCGGCGGCTGCCGAATGCGCGGCTGCTGCTGCAGGATCGGGTGGGCGCTCTTGCCACCTCGCCAGCTGCCGGGCCCGTTGGCACCGGTCCCATCGACCTCTAAAAAGCGGTCGGACCCACCCGGAGGATGAATGCTGCGCCGCGTCTTTTCTGCCGCGGGGCGGGCAGCCCGGCAGCTCGTCGCGCCGCCCGCGAGCGATGACTCGACGGTTGCGGTCCTGCGCGCGATGGAGGCGCGGCTCGCCGCACTGGAGCAGGCGGCGCAGGGCGGTGCGGTGACCTATATGGGCCGCGGGCTCGTCCTGGTTCGGCTGCTGGTGCACGGGGTCCGCATGGCGGTCCTCGTCGAGGCGGATGACCGCCTGATCAGCCCGTGGCTCATCGTTGCTGGCGGCTACGAGACCGAGCTGACCGATCACTTCGTAGGTGTATTGCGGCCCGAGGACCATTGTCTCGATGTGGGCGCGAACTTCGGCTATTTTACACTGTTGTTCGCCCGTTTCGCTCCGCGCGGCCGGATTCTCGGCGTGGAACCTGACGAGCACATGTTCGCGCTTGCGCGGGACAACATACATAACAATGGGCTGGGCGGGGTTGCGAGCATGGTGCAGGCCGCCGCCTGCGATGCCCCTCGCGCCTCGGTGGAGATGCATCGGCGGGTCGGACGGTCCGGCAATACCAGCATCGCGCCACCATCCCCCAGCTTCCTGGTCGAGCTGGGAGAGGCCCCGAGCGTGGCCTTCACCGTGCCTGGCCTGCCCGTGGACGCGCTCCTGGACCGCCTCGAGGGACGGCTGGACGTGATGAAAGTGGACGTCGAGGGGGCCGAACCGCTGGTCCTGGCTGGCGCCTCGCGCGCGATTGCCACGAATCCGGACCTGCAGATCGTCATGGAGTGGTCGCCGGGACAGATCCGCTCGGCGGGG